>JBKCHO010000029.1:0-2402 GCA_046302815.1 Bacteroidota bacterium
TCGGAGAAAACCAGCGCTCTGGTGATGGTGAAATTGGTAAATAGTCCGCAGGAATAGGAAATAACAAGTGAAAGCATCGGAGCGGTCAATACGATAGGTCCCATGAATGGGATATCGGTTTTCTTAAGGATATAATTGTAGGTGGTGAAGTAAATGCCAACATCAACGACGGTGGCCGTACCTGCAGAAAAAAAGTAGCGAATAACCTTATTTCCCAGCAGGGATTTGATTAAATCCATCATAGATAACCGCCCCCTTTCAAATAATGGGCTACATAATCATGGACACCCGACTCCAACGAGTAAAAAGGATTGTTGTAACCAATGGATTTCAATTTATCCATCCGGGCCTCGGTAAAATACTGGTATTTGTCTCGAATATCCTCAGGCATATCGATGAAATCGATATTGGGCTCCAATTTCATTGCATTGAAAGTGGCGATGGCCAAATCAAGGAAGCTTCGTGCATGGCCTGTTCCAAGGTTGTAAATACCTTGGTGTTTTCGGTTTTCCATTAAGAATAGACAAACAGAAACAACATCTTTTACATAGACAAAGTCCCTGAGTTGTTTTCCATGTTCGTAATCTGGACGGTGTGATTTGAACAGCTTGACCTTGCCTGTATCGGAAATCTGTCTGAAAGCATGGAAAATCACTGAAGCCATTCTTCCTTTGTGGTACTCATTCGGTCCGTATACATTGAAGAATTTCAATCCAGCCCAGGAGTATGGCTGGTTCTTCTGTACCAGAGCCCATTTGTCAAACTCATTTTTAGAATCGCCGTAGGGATTAAGAGGTTTAAGCCGTGGGATTATATCATGGTTGTCATCGTAACCTTGCTCACCGTCTCCATAGGTGGCCGCTGAAGATGCATAAACCAGGGGTAATCCATATTCACAACAACGATTCCAAACCTCCTTGGTATAATTCAGATTGAGCTTATCGAAAACTTCCTTATCGAATTCAGTAGTATCGGTTCTTGCACCTATATGGAAAACGAATTGAACAAGACGGTGATTATCATCCAACCAATTTAAAAAAACATCTCTGTGGATTTTATGTGAGATGTGTTTGCCTTCCAGATTGGGCCACTTTTTTTCGCTTTCGTGCTCATCTACTGCAACCACATCTTTGTAGCCGGCATCATTCAATCCCCTGATGAGACAACTACCAATGAAGCCAGATGCGCCCGTGACAATAATCATGATGCAAAGTTCGTGAAAATTGGTTGTGTAACCACTATTTCGGGCTTTAAATCCGATATAATTTCCAGCATACGGCTGATGGCTTGTCTGCCTTCTGATCCCAGCGAAAGAGAATATTCATTCACATACAAGTCAATATGTTTTCTGACCACATCTATCTCCATCTCCTGAGCATGCTTCAAAACATATCCATTCGATTCGTCTCGGTTTTCGAAGGCATATGCCAAGCTTGCCCTCACTAGAGATTCCACATTTTTAGTGGTTTGTGCAGAGAGCAACCTGGATGCACAAATGCAGCCTAAAGGCAGTGGCAACCTGGTTTTCTCTTCCCATTCCAAACCCAAATCTGCAGCCATGAGAAGTCCTTTCTCGGCGTAGGTGAACCGCCCCTCATGTATCAACAAGCCCATGTCAACGATTTCATTCTGTACCATGCTCTCAATCTCTGAAAATAGCGCAACACGCTTGTTTTGAAGTTGAGGATAAAAAAGCGATAACAAAAAATGAGCGGTGGTCCATGCTCCAGGTATGGCAACACTCAATTCAGATTCAAGGGGCTTATTTATTTTTGTTTTGGAAACCAACAATGGGCCGACTCCCTTTCCTAGTGCCGAACCCGCATCCAGGATGATGTATTGGTTGGATACAAATGGATAGGCTCCAATACTCAATTTGGTAATATCCAACTTCCCTTCTCCAGCCATTTTGTTGAGTTCCTCCACATCGGCAAGTATAGGCTCGAATTCAATACCAAGGGTATCTATTTTGCCATTTACCAACGCATCGAAAATGAATGTATCGTTGGGGCATGGAGAGAATCCGATACGCAATCTCATGCGCTTAGTTGTTCGTTTGTTTTGCGGCGCGATCCAAAGGTTCCTGGTCTTTCCTGTTCACCAATCAAATAACCGAAAGGTTTCAAAGGATCAATTCGATCGCAAAATACTTTCAGCACGCCAAGCATAGGTATGAATAGCATCATACCGGCCAATCCCCAAATCAAACCTCCGAACAACAATGCCACCATGGTTGCGAGTGGGTTCACCGAAACAGCCGACCCAATGACCATAGGTGTGATGAAGTTGTTGTCGAGGAACTGCACGGCCACACAAACGGCTAATGCCCCAACCGCAAACCAAATAGTGTCTTTGGTAATCAATGCCAAGATGACGGGCACAACACTTCCTATCAATACGCC
>JBKCHO010000030.1:0-3717 GCA_046302815.1 Bacteroidota bacterium
CAAACCCTGAGTGGAAAGTCGACCGGAAGGACCACTGCCATGACCTTCCCATTTGAACTCCTTACCATAAACCCTGAAATGGTTTATCTCAGCAATGTCATGATCTTCTGAAGCCATCCAAAAAACAGGAACAAAACGACACTCTGGATGCATCTCGTTCAGCTGTTGTGAAAGTCTGATGACAGATAATACTTTGTAAATACAATACAACGGACCAGTAAAAATGTTCAACTGATGTCCGGTCGTAATGGTGAATGTGTTGCTGTCCTTGATGGCCTCGAGCGATTCTACAACGCAGTTGTCTAACTCTTCAAGATGTTGGTATTGCTTTCGGATGGCATCATGCAATGCAATTCGGTCAATATGCGTTTTGCGCCTATCTTCCATGGCAGATGCAATCGAAGTAAATTCCGGCGCATACCGGTAAAATGGTTTCAATGAAGGATCATCCGTCAGATAGCGGGTAAGCAATTCAGGAAAAAGTCCCGTCTCTTGGAAAGGAATCCTCGTGATTTTCATGGATGAAAGATAAACAATCAAACGGGAATGCCGAAAAGATCGAACTCTCCAGCATCGGTGATTCGAACCTGAACAAAATGACCTTGGCGCAAATAAAGATCCTTGGCAGAAATCAACACCTCGTTATCGACCTCGGGCGAGTCGAATTCGGTTCGACCCACATAAAAATCACCTTCTTTACGATCAACCAACACCTTGAACTCCTGTCCAATTTTCTGTTGATTTATCTCAGATGAAATGCGTTGCTGAACAGCCATAATTTCATCAACTCGTTCCTGTTTGACCTCATCAGGCACATCATCTTGCAATTGGAATGCGTGGGTGTTCTCCTCATGTGAATACGCAAACACACCCAATCGGTCGAAGCGGTTGCGCCTTACAAACTCTACAACCGATTTGTGATCTTCTTCGGTTTCGCCAGGGTAACCTGCTATCAAGGTAGTGCGAATGGCGATTCCAGGAACGCTTTCGCGGATGGATGCGATAAGCTCCTCTGTCTTGGCCATGGTTGTACCACGGCGCATCGACTTGAGTACATTGTCGCTTGCATGCTGCAAAGGGATGTCGATGTATTTGCAAATGTTTGGCGTATTGCGCATCACATCCAACACATCCATAGGGAAACCTGTTGGAAAAGCATAATGCAACTTGATCCATTCAATGCCCTCCACCTTGGCCAGGCGTTTCAGTAAATCGGCCAAACGGCGTTCCTTGTACAAATCGAGTCCGTAATATGTGGAGTCTTGAGCTATTATAAGCAATTCCTTGGTGCCCTTCGCAGCCAAGGCGGAAGCTTCCAACTCCAAATCTTCCATTGAACGGGATATGTGACCTCCACGCATCAATGGAATCGCACAAAAAGAGCACGGGCGGTCGCACCCCTCCGAAATTTTCAAATATGCAAAGTGCCTAGGTGTGGTAAGCATACGCTCGCCCACAAGTTCGTGTTTGAAATCCGCTCCGAGCGTATTCAAAAGCAAAGGAAGATCGCGTGTACCGAAAAAGTGATCGACATCGGGAATCTCTTTTTCCAAATCCGGTTTGTATCGTTCCGACAAACAACCGGTCACAATCAATTTACTGATATTACCCTTCTCTCGTTCCTTGGCGAAATGAAGAATGGTATCTATGGACTCTTGCTTGGCATTGTCGATAAATCCGCAAGTATTTATGATAACAATATCATCCACACCGGCATCCGCCTCATGTTTAACTTCAAAATCATTGGCCTGAAGCTGCCCCATGAGCACCTCTGAGTCGACCACATTCTTGGAGCATCCAAGGGTGACCACATTGATTCGGTTGGTGCGGGTGGATTTGGTCCTCATTGAATTGAATTGAATTAAGTGATGGAGGAGTCGCCGAAAAGGGAATCAATGAAAGCAGCACGATCGAATGGTTTGAGATCCTCGGGCTTTTCTCCCAATCCGATGTAGCGGACTGGAATACGGAACTGTTCGGAAATGCCAATGACAACACCTCCTTTGGCGGTACCATCGAGTTTTGTCAATGCCAAAGCATTCACCTCAGTTGCGGCAGTAAACTGCTTGGCTTGCTCTATCGCATTTTGACCGGTGGAGGCATCCAACACCAACAATACCTCATGAGGTGCATCCGGAACTACCTTTTGCATGACCCTGCGGATTTTGGATAGCTCGTTCATCAGGTTCACTTTGTTATGCAATCGGCCAGCCGTATCGATGATACAAACATCGGCTTGCTGGGCAACGGCTGCTTGAACGGTATCGAAAGCCACTGATGCGGGATCGGCGCCCATTCCCTGGGAGACTATGTCGCAATCGGCTCGCTTCGACCAAATGGTCAACTGATCTACTGCTGCGGCACGAAATGTGTCGGCAGCACCCAGAATCACCTTTTTTCCTTCGCCTTTCAAACGGTAAGCCAACTTTCCGATGGTGGTGGTTTTACCTACCCCATTCACACCTACGACCATGATCACATAGGGTTTTGGTATGTTTCCACCGGAGGCAACAGGCACTATGGACTTATCGTTTTCGGTTAGTAAACCGATTATTTCCTCTCGAAGCAACCGATTGAGTTGTGAAGTACTGATGAACTTATCGCGGGCAACGCGTTTCTGCAAACGATCGATGACCTTGAGCGTGGTGGGTACTCCCACATCGGATGAGAGCAATATCTCTTCGATGTTATCCAACACCTCATCATCAACGGTCGACTTACCCACTACAGCCTTGGTGAGTCGAGTGAACACGCTTTCGCGTGTCTTGGTCAAACCCTCGTCTAGATCCTCCTTTTTAGACTTTTTAAAAAAATCGAACAGTCCCATGTTTCATGTTTGGGTTACGGGAACAAAAAAAGCTTCCTTCAAAATGAAAGAAGCTTTTGTTTCCGATAAACGGAAATTACTTCTCCTTCAGGAAATCCTTGATGTGGTCGTTGTGTACGACTTCTTCCTTGAAGGTATAGCTACCTGTTACAGGCGACTTAACCATTTTGATGACTTTGGAGAATTCTTTTCCCTTACCGGTCTTGAGCGTTGCTACAACTTTCTTAGCCATGACTTATGGATGTTGATGTGTTATTTGATTTCCTTGTGTACGGTTACCTTCTTGAGAATCCTATTGTACTTCTTGAGTTCAAGCCTCTCAGTGGTGTTCTTTTTGTTCTTGGTGGTGATGTAACGCGAGGTGCCGGGCATGCCGCTGTTCTTATGCTCGGTACACTCCATAATCACTTGAACCCTATTACCTTTCTTGGCCATTTTGGTTGGAAATTAATTTTGAGTGTGCAAAGGTAATCAACGCCACCCTTTTTTACAAACAGATAATGAATTATTTGACTGAATCGAAAAGGCTTGGTTCAGCCATCAGTTTTTCGAGTTCAGCAACGGTTTTAACCAGTGCGCCCGACATCACAAAAGGCTCTTTTTCAGTTATTAACACATCATCCTCGATCCGAATTCCAATGTTCCACCACTTTTTATCGCAAGGCGACCCTGGTGGAATATAAATACCTGGCTCAACGGTAATGACCTGGCTGGGTTGTAGTGGACCATAATTTCCTGCATCATGCACCTCTAAGCCCAAATAATGACTGGACCCATGGTTGAAATAGCGGCGGGCGGCCGAACGGTCTTTGATGATGCCCAAATCAACCAAACCTTCAGAAATGATTTTCAAGGCAGCTTGGTGCGGATCATAAAAACCATTGCCTTTT
>JBKCHO010000031.1:0-22270 GCA_046302815.1 Bacteroidota bacterium
GATGTAGCCAAGGCATATGAGTCGGAGGACACCTCCTTGGCAAGGAATGTATTTTTAAAGGACGAAAAGTTGGATGAAATCAATTTGGCTGCAAACAAAGCGGTTGCGGATTTCATCACATCCCATCCCGAGAAGGTAAATCAAAGTCTTTACATGCTTTCCACCATCCGTAAACTGGAGCGCAGTGGAGATCAGAGCAAAAACATAGCAGAAGAAATTATTTTTTATCTCGAGGCCAAGGTGCTAAAGCATAAGCACAAGACTTCCTAATTAAACTTCCGCACCTTTTCTTTTTGCATGTTTACACCAAGTACTGATGTCGCATGTTTTACACTTGGGACTTCTGGCCGTGCAAACATATCTGCCATGAAGTATCAACCAGTGATGAGCTTTGTGGATTACTTCCTGAGGTAGATACTTTACAAGTTGTTTTTCGGTAGCCAAGGGTGTCTTTGCGTTTATCGTTAAACCGATCCTTCTAGAAACTCTGAAAACATGGGTGTCAACGGCCATGGCAGGTTTTTCGAAAATGACGGATACGATTACATTCGCGGTTTTTCGTCCTACTCCGGGAAGCTTGATGAGTTGGTCAACTTCTGAGGGTACCTTGCTTTTGAATTCAGATACCAACATACGAGCCATACCTGCCAGGTTTTTTGCTTTGTTGTTAGGATAGGAGATTGATCGTATGTGAGGGAAAATTTCCTCCATAGAGGCCTTGGCCATCGCAGCAGGTTTTGGAAATGCCTTTAACAGTCCAGGCATGACCATGTTAACCCTTTTGTCGGTGCACTGAGCGGACAGGATTACGGCCACTAACAATTCATAGGGATTCGAGTATACCAGTTCGGTTTCGGCAACCGGCATAGCCTTGCTGAAATGTTGTACAAATAGATCGTAGCGTTCCTTTCGGGTCATTCCTCAAAGCTACAAAACCTCCCTTTTTGGGGAGGTTTTGAAAGTCAATCCAGGATGGGGTCAGGATAGACTTTTGGAGGCGAACCCCATGATTTCCCTTACGCATTGGGTCGAAGGGGAGAGGAGGGCCTTGTTAAGGATACCAAGAGAGGCCTTTAGATTCTCGAATTCACATTCGATCTCAGGGTCATGGTCGATTTGTTTTTGAATCAAAACGGTGTCTGTTAAGTCCGTTTCGTTAAATAGGTAAAGAATCAGTTTGTTTTGAGTAGAGTTTTCGTCCATTCGTTATTTGGTTTGGGATTTGTCCATTTAACGCATTGGCAACAGACTCTATTGTATAATGGACGATTTATTTCACTAAAATCAACTGTTTCTCCTTGATCAGTTTTCGAAGATTGATCAGGGCGTAGCGCATCCTACCTAAACTGGTGTTGATACTCACGCCAGTTTGCTCAGCGATATCCTTAAAACTCATATCCGCATAATGTCTTAGTATGACTACTTCCCGTTGGTCATCTGGCAAGTGATCAATCAGTTTGCGAACCAATTCGTGTATCTGGTCGTTGACCAGTTTGTCTTCAATGTTGTCATCCGTCAGCTGGATGGAATCCATAATGCTGTAATCCTCAGTGTCTCTCGACAAAGGCATCCTTTTTTGTTTTCTGAAATGATCAATGACCATATTATGAGCGATACGGATAACCCAAGGCAAAAACTTGCCTTCTTCTTGGTAATTACCCGAACGCAGCGTATGAATGACCTTGATGAATGTTTCTTGGAAAATATCCTCTGCCTGCTCCCGATCCCTTACCAGTAACATAATGGATGTGAATATCTTACGCTGATGTCTGGAAATTAGAATTTCCATTTTTGATTCATCACCGTTGATAAAGGATACGATTAAATCGTGATCCGAAACTGCTGGAATGCGCATAGGCTACCCTGGTTAAAGTGAAACTTAATACCTTAAAAATCAGAGTAGTGTTTTATCTATGCAGTAGGGGTTAAGTTAAAAGACAGTTTTTGGTTCGACGATTAAAACGGAGCGGATTGTTGTTTATTGTGCTTGCCGTTTTTAACACACTTAAACAAATATAGTAAATCGATTCTCCGAAGTCAAGTGTTGACCAGTAACGGTTTGCCTTTTTACGGGTTAATGACAATCTACCTCTCAGCTTTTGGTTACCTTTGAAAAAAACCAATTATATAAAATAAAAGATTTAGATGAAATCATTTATAGTATTATTAATAAGCATTTTATGTATTTATAACTTATCGGCGTTTGGTCAAGCTAAGCCAGGGCCTCCAAGGCCGGAAGTTGCTACAATGGATTCGGTTGCTTCGCTAACTTATCCAAATGAGAAGCATTTTAAGAACATCCGTCAACTGACTTTTGGTGGTGATAATGCCGAAGCCTACTTCAGTTTTAACGGAAAGATGTTAACCTTTCAGGCTACCAACCCAGCTTGGGGCGAGAAATGTGATCAGATCTTTTATACCCAATGGGAGAAGAGTGATATGAAGAACTCCAAGCCTTCCATGATTTCTACAGGTCAAGGACGAACTACATGCTCCTATTTCATGCCAGGTGATACCACTATTATCTATTCATCTACCCACCTAGCATCTGCATCTTGTCCTCATGTCCCACCTAAAAGGGCCGATGGCAAGTATGTGTGGAGCATTTATGATTCCTACGACATTTTTGTTGCCGATTTGAAGGGCAACATCGTCAAACAGCTCACCAATACTCCGGGATACGATGCCGAGCCAACGGTTTCTCCCAAAGGAGATAAAATCGTTTTCACCAGTCTCCGCACCGGCGATTTGGAACTCTTTACCATGAACATCGATGGATCCGATGTCAAGCAGATTACATCAGGCTTGGGATACGATGGTGGCGCCTTTTTCTCTCCCGACGGCAAACAAATCATTTTCCGTTCTTCTCGCCCCAAGACCGAAGAGCAAATAAAGATTTACAAGGATTTGCTGGCAGAGGGATTGGTTATGCCAACCGAAATGGAACTCTACATCTGCAATGCCGATGGATCTAACCTCAGACAGTTGACGAACTTGGGTAAAGCCAATTGGGCGCCTTTTTTCCACCCATCTGGTAAGAAAGTCATTTTCGCATCCAATCACAAATCCACCAGGGGCATTCCGTTCAACCTTTACATGATAGATACCGACGGTAAAAACCTCGAGCAAATCACCTTCGACGGATTCTTCGATTCCTTTCCCATGTTCAGTCCAGATGGCAAAAGGATCATCTTCTCCTCGAACAGGAACAACGGCGGTACCCGCGATACCAATTTGTTTATAGCCGACTGGGTAGATTAAGGGTTTTTAATACGCACCTTCTTCAGAGATAACAGGTTCATGGCGTTCATGCCCAAACCTGATACATTTTTGCTCTGCAGTCGTATGACCTCATCGTAATACAGAACAATTACTGGAGCCGATTCCATGATGATGGAGTCAAGCCGTTGGTAGGCTAGGTTTCTGGCTCGCACTTCTTGAATGCTGAAGCTGGATTCGAAAAGGGAATCGAACTCACTTGATGAAAAATGGGTGTAATTGGGTCCTGCCGGGGCACGGTTGGGCGAATAAAACAAGGAGAGGTAATTTTCCGCATCGGGATAGTCAGCAATCCAAGATCCTCTGAAAAAATCCAGCTTTTGTCTGGCTACCATTTCCCTATGAGTAGCCCCTTGATTTACCTCAACCCGAATGCGTATGCCACTTTCAGATAATTGACCTTGTAGGAATTCACACAGGTCTTGGTACTCTTTGGTGGTAGATAGGGTGATTTCGGGTAATCCTTTGCCTCCTGGAAATCCGGCCTCAGCCAACAACGACGCGGTGAGCTTTGGATTGAATTCATACCCCTCCACTTTTTTTGCATCATAGCCCGGCATGCCAGGCGGAACCATTCCATGGATGCCAGGAGTGCCTATTCCATTTCTCAAATAACGGATCATTCTTGAACGATCGAAGCCATGGTTAATGGCTTTGCGTATTCTCACATCTTGCAACGGGTTTAATTGCTTTTCCCGGGATGTAGCATCCATCAATATGCCCAAATATTCGGTATTCAAGTAGGGCGCTTTATTCATTATGAATTTATCCATGTACTTGTCCCTAAGTTGTCCGCTCCGGTCCAATAACTCATCCTTGTAGCCTGCATCCAAACCCGAAATGAAATCCAATCGGCCCTTCACAAATTCCATGAAAGCCGATTGTTTGTCGGACAAGAAACTGATGGAAACGGCATCTACTAACGGCAACCGCTCACCATTCTCGATTTCGAAATAGTTTGGGTTACGGTGTAGAACCAAAGCTGTTCTCTCTTCCCAAATGAAGAGTTTGAATGCACCTGTTCCCACAGGGTTTTTCCTGAACTCCTTGCCATGTTTCAAAACGGCCTCCCGTGGAACCACTGCACAGTAAGGAGTGGTTAATAATCCCGCAAAGGGTGGAAAAGGGGTCGACAGTCTAATAACGAAGACCGAATCATTTTCTGCAATGAAAGAGGCTTTTCCAGCAGCATCCTTCTCTACCTGGTTGAATACCCATGTTCCAGGAGAGGTAATTGACGGATCCAATATTCTATTGAATGAAAACACAAAGTCGGAAGCCACCACCTTACGACCACGACCGTTTTCGAAGATGGGATTGTCATGGAAGTAGACATCTTTTCTTAAGACAAAACGGTAGGTTAATCCGTCCTCTGAAATGGAATAGGAGGAGGCGATACAGGGTTTGATTTGAAGAGAGTCATCCATCTGCAACAGGCCGTTGTATAGCTGGTGACACGCCCATACATCGGCTTGACCGCGAGCATAAGCTGGATCCAAGGAGCTGATCCCAGATGCCTCGTTGTATCTGAAAACCGTTTTATCCTGACGATTTTCGATTCGGTCCATGCAGGCGTAAATTGATAAAAGCAGACAAAGAAACGGGAGCCCAATGACCTTCATGCCTCAAAGTTAAGCCTTTGAATCCTAATCGGGTGAAGTGTTGAAATTCAGTTGGCAGGGCTTATTTTCTTAAATTTGCATGATGAAAAAAGGCAGGACCATCGCTTTCCATACATTGGGCTGCAAACTCAATTTTGCCGAGACCTCTTCGATTGGGAAACAGTTTCGAGATGCTGGCTACGAGAAGGTACTGTTGGAGGATAGTCCTGATGTTTTTCTTTTGAATACCTGTTCCGTTACTGAGAATGCCGACAGAGAGTGTCGAACTCTGGTGAACCGTGCCTTGGCCGTGAATCCAGAAACCATCGTAGTGGTTACCGGTTGCTTTGCACAACTAAAGCCCGATGATATTGCAGGCATTCCCGGTGTTGACTTGGTCTTGGGCGCATCCGAAAAGTTCAATGCTCCAGCCTTTGTTGATTCCATACACGGAAAAGGCTCTACATTCGTACACGCATGCGACATCGAATCCTTGGAGGGTTTCATCAGCTCCCAATCTTCCAACGACAGAACCCGGGTTTTCCTCAAAGTGCAAGATGGATGCGATTACAATTGCAGCTTCTGCACCATTCCGTTGGCAAGGGGTTCTAGCCGGAGCAATTCGGTTGCCGGAGTGTTGCGCGAAATACAAGAAATTGCTACAAACGGAGCTCGCGAAATCGTTCTAACGGGTATCAATCTTGGCGACTTCGGTATTGATCCTGGAACAGGTCAACGCAATGAAACATTCTTCGACTTGGTTAAAGCCATAGAAGATTTGAATCCTCCTGTCCGTATAAGGCTCTCCTCTGTGGAGCCCAATCTCCTTGAAGACCGAATCATTGAGTTGATCGCACACTCTAAGGTCTTTATGCCGCATTTTCACATGCCACTGCAAAGTGGTTCTGATGCTGTGCTTGCTCGGATGCGTCGTAGGTATCGTCGTGAATTGTATGCAAGTCGTGTAAACTTGATCAAGAAACTTATGCCTTCGGCATCCATCGGTGTGGATGTGATTACAGGTTTTCCAGCTGAGACCGATGAAGAGTTTCTGGAGACTTTCGAGTTCATTCGCGACTTGGAAGTATCCTACCTTCATGTATTCACTTATTCCGAGCGCGATAATACACTGGCTGCTGAAATGAGTCATGCAGTACCAATGTCCAAACGCAAAGAGAGAAATAAGATGCTGAGGATTTTGTCCGAAAAGAAATCTCAAGCGTTTGCGGTTGCTTACTCAGGTCAATCATTCGAAGTGTTGTTTGAATCAGAAAACAAAAGTGGATTTATGTTCGGTTACACCCCGAACTATATCAGGGTTACCGTTCCATTCCAAGAGAGTTGGATAAACCAATTGGTTTCATGCAAACTCTTGGAAATAGATAAGCTAGGTCATATGACTGCGGATCCTGTTGCTGTAAATAGGAATGCATCCAAGGTCGTTGAACATCAAAACTGAAAAGACTAAACATGTATCCGACCATATCCGACCTGATTCAAGACCTGTTTGGAATTTACATTCCCCTTCCCATCCAAAGTTTTGGATTCATGTTGGCGGTATCCTTTTTCTGTGCTGCATGGACATTATCCATGGAGCTTCGCAGAAAAGAGAGGCTTGGCATTTTCAGGCCAGTGGTGGTTAAAACATTGATAGGTGAGCCTGCAAAGCCGATGGATCTTGCTTATTCCTTTATTTTCGGATTTCTCATTGGTTTCAAACTACTTTATGTTTTCAATCATTATGGAGAGTTTGTTAACGATACCCAAGGTGTACTGCTTTCTTCAAAAGGCTCATTTCTTGGTGGATTAGCTGGAGGTATCATCTCTGCTTTTTTGAGATACCGCGAAAAAGAAAAACTGAAACTACAAAAACCCGAGTGGAAAAGTGAAGAGGTTTCTCCGGCTCAAATGGTAGGTAACATTACCATGGTAGCTGCTGTGGCCGGTTTGCTGGGGGCAAAGATTTTCCACAATCTGGAGAATCTGGATGAATTGGTTCGTGATCCGCTGGGCGCATTGATTTCATTCAGTGGTCTCACGATGTATGGCGGTTTGATTGTTGGAGGTGCGGCTGTTATATGGTATGTGAGGAAAAACGGAATGGATCCCTTTCATTTTGCCGATGCCGCAGCACCTGGACTCATGTTAGCCTATGGCACTGGTAGGATGGGATGTCACATTTCAGGTGATGGTGATTGGGGCATAGTGAATTCTGCTCCTAAACCTGATTGGTTAGGCTTCTTACCAGATTGGACTTGGTCCTATACTTATCCTCGAAATGTCATTAACGATGGCGTACCCATTGAGGGTTGCGTAGGAAACCATTGCATGGTATTGCCCGAGCCCGTGTTCCCAACACCATTGTACGAATGTATCGCATGTCTGCTCTTGTTTGCAGGGTTGTGGTCGATTCGTAAACGCATTCTGATTCCAGGAATGCTGTTTGCCATTTATTTAGTCATGAATGGCGTGGAGCGTTTCCTGATAGAAAAAATTCGTGTCAATACACAGTATCACATCGGTTCATTGGATATCACCCAAGCTGAAATCATATCAGTTGGTTTGTGTTTGTTGGGTGTATTTGGAATGATTTGGTTGAACCGAAAAAAATCAACAACCAATTTGTAATCTTCCACTGAATTTTGCTTTCACTGCCCGAAATAACTTCAGCCGCCCGTCAGGTCATCGACCAATCGGTAAGGTTTATCCGTAAACAATCGGTTGGCTTCGACCGCTCGGTTGTAGATAAAAAAGGCTACAACGATTTGGTATCTTATGTGGACCGGGAGTCGGAACGGATGTTAGTGGATGGCTTGGGAAAGTTGATTCCTGGCTGCGGATTTATTGCCGAAGAGGAAACAGCGGCCGACAATGGACATCGTTACCGATGGATCATAGACCCTTTGGATGGTACAACCAATTTCATACATGGTGTGCCTTGTTATGCGGTTAGTGTGGCACTTGCCGATGACCAGGAAATAATCATGGGCATAGTTCATGAAGTGAATTTAAACGAATGCTTTTGGAGCCACAAGGGAACAAGTGCATTTGTTAATGATGAACCCATTCAGGTTTCCAAATGCAACTCCATGTCGGATTCATTGGTTGTAACCGGTTTTCCCTATACAGACTTCAGCAGAATGGATTCATATATGGAAGTCTTCAAGCATTTCATGAAAACAACGCATGGAATCCGGCGACCCGGATCTGCCTCGGTAGATTTGGCGTGGCTCGCTGCGGGTCGTTTCGAGGTTTTTTACGAATACGGTTTACATGCTTGGGATGTGGCCGCTGGCGCTTTCATCGTTCAGCAGGCAGGAGGACAAGTAACTGATTTCACAGGTGGTCATGACTTCATCTTTGGAAAAGAAATCATAGCTACCAATCGCATATTACATACAGATTTCCAATCAGCAATCGGAGATCGAATGGAAAATAAAGATACTTTCAAATCAACAACCAACCCATGAATTCTATAGCACACATACCAGGTATTTCTCACTCTGGTTCAGAAAACTTCTTCTTGTTAGCGGGACCATGTGTGGTGGAAAGCGAACAAATGGTTTTCGACATTGCTGGTCGTATTAAAGAGCTAAGTGGTAAATATCGGATTCCCTATGTTTTCAAGGCATCTTACAGGAAGGCTAATCGTACAAGACTCGATTCATTCACTGGAATTGGTGACGACAAGGCATTGGAGATTCTTGGCAAAGTTAGAACCGACTTAGGACTGCCCGTGGTGACCGATATCCATGAAAGTCATGAAGCAGCGATGGCTGCTCCTTTTGTAGATGTTTTACAGATACCTGCTTTCTTATGCAGACAAACAGATTTGTTGGTGGCAGCCGCCAAGACGGGGAAAACAGTTAATGTGAAAAAGGGTCAATTCCTGGCCGCTTCTTCCATGCAGTTTGCAGTAAACAAGATTCGTGAATCTGGCAACAGCCATGTCATGCTTACGGAGCGAGGAACCATGTTAGGTTATTCCGACTTGGTTGTCGACTTCCGTGGTATTCCGGTCATGCAGCAAATGGATGTTCCTGTTGTTTTGGATGTAACGCACTCCCTACAACAGCCCAACCAAGGATCAGGTGTTACAGGTGGTCAGCCACATCTCATTGAAACCATTGCCAAGGCAGGAATGGCTGTGGGTGTAGATGGTATTTTTATCGAAACCCATCCCAACCCAGCGAAAGCTTTGTCCGATGGAGCCAATATGTTGCCTCTTGATCAGTTGGATGCGCTACTCGATAAACTTTCCACCATTCGAGCTGCTATTAAATAGCTGTAAAACAACATTTTGTAATTTACCTGGTTTATAATTTTCACGACCTTCTAATAAAGGTTTTTCATACTTTTGAACCCTTATTTAGAGTCAGTCTAATTTAAAATAGGGTTTATGCGATTACCAATAGGGCTGTTTGTGATTCTAGCAACAGCCTTTGCTAGTACGGAGTTGTTGGCACAACAAACCGCCTCGAACGATTCTTCCAATCAGATTTCTGTTGTTCAAATTGTAGGTAAGAAATTGATGGTATTGCCAGGATCGGGAGCATATATCAGCAGCGAGTCCATTTCAAGATCCAATCAAAGCGATATCAATAAGGTGCTTCGTTTAGTACCTGGTGTGAACATTCGTGATGAGGATGGTTACGGCTTGCGACCCAACATCGGCTTGCGGGGTACACCTGTAAATAGGAGTGCTAAAATCACACTCATGGAGGACGGCATACTGATGGCACCTGCTCCATATTCAGACCCATCTGCTTATTACTTTCCAACCTTTTCTCGCATGGAGGCAATCGAGGTGCTGAAGGGTAGCAGCCAAATACAATATGGTCCTTATACCATTGGTGGAGCCATCAATTTGGTTTCAACGCCTATTCCAAATGTATTTGAGGGATTCGCCCATTTATCGTACGGAAGTTTTAATACCAACCAGCAGCGAATTTGGGTTGGAGACTCACAGAATAAGTTAGATTATGTTTTTGAAATCAACCGACTTGCTAGTGACGGATTCAAGGATTTGGACTTTGGTGGCAACACTGGGTTTGATCGACGCGATTTCATGGGAAAGTTGAGATGGAGTTCGGATCCTTCCGATAAAATCAATCAATCCGTTTCAATCAAATTCGTGAATACAACCGAATTGGGTTTTGAATCCTATTTGGGATTAACCTACAAGGATTATGTTTCCAATCCTATGAGAAGGTATGCCGCCACTCAGAAAGATCGTATCGAATTGCAGCATAATCATGTTGCACTGACCCACGACATCCAGCTTAGAAGTAATCTCGTAATAACTACAACTACATATTTGTCACAAACAATTCGTAACTGGTCTAAGGTTCAGTCTGTCGAAGGCAAGGGCGTTTTTGACATTGTAGGAAATCCAAATTCATACGACTCGCTCTTTTCAATCATGACCGGATTTTCAAATGGTTCCATTGGTTTTCAAGATGCAGAGAGATCCTATTTTTCAAAAGGCGTTCAATCTAATTTGAAATGGGATTTCAAAACAGGAAGTTCCGAACATCGGCTGGTGCTTGGAATGAGGCTGCATGAAGATGAGTCTGATCGATATGCTACCTTATCGGATTTTGATATGGTTAACGGAACCATGGTGCTTCAAAATCCAGGTGTGAAGGGAAACAGTGAAAATCAAATCCGCCATGCGATGGCTGCTTCGGTTTTCTTACATCATGAATGGAGATTAAAGCGTTTGTCGGTTTATCCCGGATTGCGTATTGAAGGGATTGAACTCGATTATTCCGACTATGGAAAGAATGACAATGCGCGAGTAGGAACAAATTTAGTCCAGGCCGAAAATAAACTCATGGTTTATTTGCCTGGCTTGGGCCTCTCTTACCGTATTGGAACCTATGCAAGTGCCTTCGGCGGAGTTCACAAGGGTTTCTCTCCTCCGGGCATGCCTCTTCCGGGTGATACAAAACAGGCAAATCCAGAAACAGCCATCAGCTACGAGCTTGGTTCCAGATACCGTAGCGAAAACACCAAGGCGCAATTGGTTTTATTTTTCAATCATTACAACAATATTCTTGGATCAGACAATGTATCATCAGGAGGTGCAGGTACGGGAAACATGTTCAACGCCGGTGAAGCCGATATCAAAGGCGTTGAATTCTGTTTTGAATATGATATCATGAAGCTTTTGAGAACCAATCCGGATTTTATGATACCCGTTGGATTCAATTACACTTATACCGATGCCAGATTCATGGAAACTTTCATAGGTGCAGGGGGCGATTGGGGTACGGGAATCATTATTAGGAATGACTTCATTCCATTCATCACACCCCATCTGTTTTGTACTACAATCGGATTTGAGAAATCACGATTCAATTCAAGCCTGACCATCAGATATGTGGGTGAAACCCGCGTTAAGCCAAGCCAAGGAGCAAGCGTTTTACCAAATGAGCAAGTGGGTTTGAAAGAGATAAATGCCTTGAGTGGCTATTCTGTCGTGGATATTTCTGTCAACTACACATTCAAAAATAGAATTACCCTATATTCTCGTGTAAACAATCTTTTCAACGACAAGCATATTGTCTCCAACCTTCCTCAAGGATACCGTCCAGGGATGCCGCTATCCATTATGGGTGGTGTGAAATATGGATTTTGATTTTCAACTCTTTCTATTTCCGAATAAAATCATTCTCGCTTCAGTCATAAATCATTAATTTGGTGCGCCCATTTTCAGGCAACTCACCTTCATCAATTCATGACAATGAAAATTAAAATACGACGCAAATTCGCATCTAACCTCCGTCAAATGGCTTTTGGTGGCAATCAGGGCGATGAAAGATTGGTCGAACAATTGACTTATGATACCGACGGCCATTTAATGGAAAGTAAAAAATGGGAAGATGACGGTGCATGTGAAACCAATACCTATGTGTACAATGAGCATGGTAAGGTTATAGAACATACGATGTTTCTCGAGCCAGACGACATTTCTGAAAGGTTCGTTATGGAAAGGGATAGTCAAGGACGATTGCTTTGTGAAACGAAATATTATGGGGATGATCCCGGGGATAAAACCGTATTTGAATATGGGGAATGGGAAAATCCGATTCGTATTTCACGCTATGATCCCGATGGAGTGTTAGAGACTGTGGAGTCATTTGAATATGACGATTCTGGGAATCCAGTCTCCCATGCGAAATCAGATGCTACACAAAAACAATTGGAGCGCTCTGAAATTAGATACCATGAAAACGGAAAGCCATCACATAAAACTTTAATCGGTCCGGGTGGGAACACAGCAGGCTCTACGGAATTAATGTATGATGAGGAAGGAAGAGTCGTAAGAGCAAGTGAGAGCAATGCAGAAGGTAAGTTGATATCTGATGTGGTTTCTCAGTATGATGAAAGAAGCAATGTAATTCTCAGACATGTTCGAGATTTCAATACCCGGGTCTTAAGGTTTGAATACAATAGCAACGACCAGGTTGTATGCGAAGAGATCGTTGATGGAAATGGAAACCTGATTTTGCGAAATACCATGGAATATGACACTAACGGCTTACTTGTTAGCGAGACGGAGTTTTGGCTCGATACCGGAAGGGGGCGTGGTGATGGTAATTCGGTAAGTCGCTATGAATATGAATTCGATTGATTCAATCCACAAACAATACCAGTCCTTTCAAGTATTCCCCTTCAGGATGATACAGGTTGATTGGATGATCGGCGCCTTGTGAAAGCTGATGTAGTATTCTGACTTTTCTTCCTGTTTTTGCGGCGGCTGTGAATACCGTTTTCCTGAAAAGTTGCTTATCTATAGCCTGGGAACAGGAGAAAGTAAAGAGTATACCCCCTTTACTGATTTTTCGAAAAGCCATCTCGTTTAGATTCCTGTAACCCACAATAGCTTTGTCAACGGCACTTAAATGCTTGGCATATGCAGGAGGATCCAATACTATAAGGTCGAATTTCCCTGGTTCTATGGTTTTCAAATACGAGCTGACATCATCGCAAATGGTTTCATGTTGGATATCATTTTTGAAATTCAGAGCGATGTTTTTTTCAAGCCAATCAAGTGCCTTTTTAGAACTGTCCACCGATGTTACGGAAGCTGCTTCTGCTTTCAATGCATAAATGGAGAACCCTCCAGAATAACAAAAGGTGTTCAATACGCGCTTGCCTTGGACATAGGTTGATAGTAAAGTTCTGTTATCGCGTTGATCCAGGAAAAAACCTGTTTTTTGACCCTCCTTCCAATTCACTTGGAAGAGATTTCCATTCTCTCGAACCGTGTCTTCCTCTAGTGATCCTTTGAGCCAGTTGTTATAATGTGCAGATGGATTGCCACTGAATTCAGAGCTTTTATCGTAAACATGTTCGATATTCAATGGCAATGAAGTGATTGCATTGCAAATGCTTTGCAATGATAAACGCATACCTTCACTATGGGCTTGGATTACAGCAGTTGTTCCATATACATCTACAATCAGTCCAGGTAAATCATCTCCTTCACCATGAATAAGTCGAAATGCATTCGTTTGCCCATGCTCTGCCAAACCCAATTCCTTTCTAAGTTTTAAGGCGGCTTTAAATCGTTCTTTCCAAAATGAATCATCAATGGGTCTTTGCTCAAAAGTCAATACCCTTACCATGATTGTTCCAAGGTGGAAATGACCGGTGGCCATATAAGCTCCATCATGGTTGAAAACCTCAACTATTTCTCCCTCGGAAATCCCATCTTTTCCAGAGCGGATGGCACCTGAAAAAATCCATGGATGCCTGTTGTTCAAAGATCGGTCTTTGGCGGGTTGAAGTATGAGACGCTTGTAGTTGGTATTTGCCATAGTTCAAAAATAGACATATACGGGCAATAGGGGTTGGACATTATTCTTAAATTTGGGATGCGATGGTTCCGTTCGATTTTGAAACACCAAATACGAGTGATGCTTTTTTCCGGTTGTCACAGATCGGTCAAGGTATTGCAAATGCTGTCCGAGAATCGTTCGGCGAACGCTCATATTGGATTGTTGCCGAAATATCGGATCTGGCTGTTCGAAAGGGCCATTGTTATTTGTCTTTGGTAGAGAAGCCTCCAGGCGCTGCCGCACCCATCTGTGAAATGAAGGGTATTGTTTGGGCCTCTTCATTTGCATCTGTATCTGCCAATTTCAAACTTGCTTCTGGGATGGAACTCTCCAAAGGCATGGTCATTTTATTTAAAGCCTCGGTTCGGTTTGATGTGAAGTGGGGATTGAGCCTTACCATATCAGATATTGATCCCAAATACACTATCGGGCAAATACAAATTGAAAGGGATCGAGCCGTTGCAGCCCTTAGATCTGAGGGTGTTTATGATAAAAACAGATCTTTGACTTTTCCTGTTGTTGCCCAGCGGATCGCAGTGATATCTGCTTCTGATTCGAGAGGATATGAGGATTTCATGCAAAAGCTGGTAGGCAATGCCTACGGATATAAATTCAATTGCGATTTGTACCAATCCCAGTTGCAAGGCGACAAGGCTGCAATGCAAATGGTTGAACAATTGATTGGAATTTATGGAAAGATTTCCAACTATGATGCAGTTGTGATTGTCAGGGGAGGTGGAGGAGCAGTCGATTTGAATTGTTTTAATGATGTTCGATTAGCCAGGGCCATTGCACGATTCCCAATTCCAGTGATTACCGGTATTGGCCATACAGCCAATCGTAGCGTATCTGACGAAGTGGCCCATGCCGATCGAATCACACCTACCGATGCCGCAGATTATTTCATTGAGAGGATGCTTGCCTTCGAGAATAGGATTATGGATTTGGTGCAATCGATCAACCAGCTGGCAGAGGAGCTTATCATGGAAGAAACCGCCAAGGTAGAGGAGTTGGCAAACGGCCTTACCGCTGCGTTTAATGATCTGATAGATGGGGAATCCAGTAGATTATCGACTATTTCGATGCAAATACGCGATTTGACTTTGTCGTTGTTGT
Organism: Bacteroidota bacterium; assembly: GCA_046302815.1. Classification (GTDB taxonomy): domain Bacteria; phylum Bacteroidota; class Bacteroidia; order AKYH767-A; family OLB10; genus JALRAP01. Next base: position 14,846 of record JBKCHO010000031.1, read on the forward strand.
CTAATGCAAATTACCGGATGGCATCATCTTCAGTGAGCGTGGCTCAATTAGCCAAAGGTCGTTTATCGATGTGCCAAGATAGAATCAATCGATCTGAAATGAACATTAAAACGGCTTCTCTGAAAAGAATCAAGGATGGCAATATCTTGATCGATTCATTTCAAAATACCATAAAACAGCTGGATCCAATAAATGTCCTCAAGCGTGGATTCTCCATCACAATGAAAGATGGAAAATCGATAAAAAGCGCCTCGGATATAAAAGCGGGTGACATTTTAACCACCATTCTACATGAAGGAAAAATCGAAAGCCACATCAGGTGAACAACAAACAGATCCAACATCCTATGTGGATGCTGTTACCGAATTGGAATCTATACTGGCCGAGATCGAGTCGGGTGATGCCGATGTGGATCTGTTATCCGTAAAAGTGAAACGAGCTTTGTTTTTGGTTGGATTTTGCCGAAACCGACTGCGTCAAACAGATGAAGAGGTCAGAAAGCTGATCCAGGGAATGGATGAGGAATGAACATATGTGCGTTTTGCATGCAAAGCCGCCCATTATTTCTTAATCATTCTACCTGCAGCATTCAATCCCTTCTCATTGGTAATCCTGAAAGAATATGAGCCTGCAGCGAGTTTATTGCCTGAGATTGTTGTTTCCTTTGAATCGATATGGGTCTTGAGTACGGTTCGTCCGGTCATATCTATGATCTCCAACTCGGATTTTGATTCAACAAATCGATCATCAACGATGAGAACAGTTTGTTCAGAAAATACATTAGGGACCATGAGCGCAAATGCTGCGAGATTAGACGGATTGTTAATGCCCAAAATTTCGGAAATGGATCTTTTCCAAACACCATCTTTTACCGTTCCGATATACAGATCGCTTTGCGATGTGGTCAGTGAACTGATGATCGAGCTCTGAGGTGCATTGATAATATCGGTGAAGGTCTGTCCCGAATCGCGTGAAATATGGACATACCCGGGTCCCGATGCAAACAACAATCCGTTAGCTGCATAGAGATCATCGTAATAATCAAAGGTGGTAGGTGTCCAGGTAAGTCCGAAGTCGGTCGACAAGAAATTGCCATTCGAAGATGCTGCATAAACAAAGTTGTCGATGGTTGCAAGATCATTGATCAGTGCACCACTAGCTCCCGTTTGGGTCCAGTTGAATCCTGCGTCAGTTGATGTATATAATCCTTCGTTGTAGGAGCCGACAATGATATTGTTACCCGCAACAATAACGCTGCTCAACAGTGCGGATGGCATGCCTGTGTTCTCGAAAGTCCAGCTGGCTCCATTGTTTCCTGATCTTAGAAGTCCGGATTGCAAACACGCACCTAACATAAGCGTGTCTTTTATATCAAGCCTTTGACAAAACCCTGTCAAGATATTCGGCCCGGTATTGTTTATCAAATTCCAAGTTAATCCCCCATCTGTACTTCGATTAATCCCCAAATCAGAGGCAACATACACTTCATTGCCTCTTGACTTCATGTGATTGCAGTTCAGCATGCCAAGGCCTGAGAAATTCCAAATTCCATTATTGTATTTTGATACACCATAAATGGAGGAACCGGCATAAACAGTATCCACACTGGTTGTTGCAAGGCTATTGATATTCAATGTTTGCATTCCAGTGTTTTTGGAAACCCATGTAACTCCGTTATCGCTGCTGGAATAAACGCCCCTGTTCGAACCTACCGCAATGTCATTACCTGCCTTACACAAACTAAAATTGAAACCTATGTTTGTTCCAAAGGAGGTTTGACTCCAAGTAGGTGCATTCAAGTTTGATGACATCAATATGCCTGAAGTGGTAGCAAAAACTTTATTGCCGTTCACCAGAAATTCAGTTATGTCTGAATAGGGGATTGTAGGATCGAAAGAAATCCAAGAACTACCCGAATTAGACGATAGCTTTACACCACCGGTACCGTAACTGAATATATAATTGTTTTTAATGTAAATGGTTCCGATAAATTCTCCAGATAAACCAATGGATGTGAACGAGGCTCCGCCGTTGGTTGATAGGTAAGCTCCATCATCGGTACCTAATACAACATTGTTGCCATCAACCGACATGCTGTTGATGTTGGGTGAATTGATTCCATTTACCACTTGTTGCCAAGTCGATCCGTTATTGGTTGATACGAACAGATAATCGCCAGCAGTTGGTAGGAATAGCTTTCCTGCACCAGCTACTATTACAGTAGCGAACACATTGCTCGGGCCATTTTGAATACTGCTCCAAGTGGTTCCATTGTTGGTACTGAGATAACTATCGGGGTATGCAAAAGCAACCACCGTATCGCCGGATGCAGATAGATTTTCTATCACATTAGTCAAGTAGAGTGGTGGGACAATGCTCCAGCTGTTATTGGATATGCCTGTTGATAACACACCATTACCTGTCATGGCAAACAATTTGCTCGAAGTGGATCTTAATTTGTAAACTGGTTCACCTACCAATCCAGAAACTGGAATCCATTGAGCATGGGCAACCATGTTCAGGCAAATTAGAATGGCGATTAAGGTGATTTTTCGTTGTGTTGAATGCATATTCCTGGAAGAAGTTGTTTTAGTTAAATAGTATGATCGGAGTTTGATTGTATCATTCCGAAAAAATAGACGATATGTTTTTGGCTGATGAATTGCTCTTCACATCACCTTAAGGTGCGAAGTGCAGTCTTGATGGTCACGGCTTCACCTCCAGCTTCAATTCGTAGCAAATAAATGCCAGCAGTCAGATTTGAGATGTCCATGCGTAACAAATGCTCACCTTGTGGCCTTTCTTCATCTGAGGAGAGCAGTAACTTGCCATCTAATCCGTAAAGTTGGATTTTGATTCGATTTTGAGCTGGATTGCCGACAAGAAGCGACAACTCATCTATTCCAGTCTGATAGGCGTTAGCCGACAACGATGTTCCTACTTCGCAGGTAGACGATTTAATCGGCCCGTAAATAGTTTCGGTTCCATCGAAATCCGTTTGAATCAGCTTATAATAGTGCGTCCTTCCGTTGTTGTTACGATCGATGAAAGAATATTCGATAGGTGAGGAGGAGTTTCCGCTTCCCTTCACAGTTCCAATGTTTTCATAGTAGGATCCTTCAACACTTCTCATCAAGGTGAAGAAATCATTGTTCAACTCGGTAGCAGTAGTCCATGTCAGTTTTATTTCACCTTCCACACAACCAGCGTCGAAGCTCATCAAATCGATTGGCAATGGATTCAGTTGACCGGCAAGAGTCCACCAGTTCTCAGGCATATAGGTGGCTCCATTTACCAAAGTTCCGCTTACGAGGTTACTCTGCGTGCCTTGCAATGGGTATTGCCACCCTTGAAACGGCTGGATATAACACTGCGCCCTTGGGTTGGCGACACTGCCTAATTCACCTGGAGTGCAAACGAATGAAAGATTGGCATTGATATTGGACCCAATGGTTTTGAAATACCAAAATCTATCCACTGTGTTCAAGCTATTGTTGTTTCCAAACAAATCATTGATGTTAGGAATTCCTGGAGGTAATGGAAGGTTGTCAGTGGCGGGAGTCCTGTATGTGGCCATGATGATGGTATCACAGGTTCCTGAAGAAAGATTGAATGTAAATGGAATGTATTCGGTACTGCTGTATCCGAAAGGAATTACTCGGGATCCTACTCTGGAATTTACGCGCCATATCACCGCTGCGGATGAATCAAAAACCTCACTACGAATGTATCCGTTCACTCTTGTGATAGCAGTTAATGAATCGCGTTCAACAATGATGTTCCTGCCGCCTCCATTTCCTGGATTACGATCACTGTCTAGATTTAATTCCCCTGCGGTTAAGGTCAACTTATTTCTAACGAACACTGATCGGCTGTTTGGGAAATTGGTTGGGTATGCGAATTCAGAGTTCGGAGTGCCTTGGAAGTTTATATCCAAATTGTAATACTTGTGCGCTGCTGAGGTGGCGATACCAACTCCAATTCCAGTCACAATTTGGTTGTCGGAGCCATAGTATTCAATCGTACTGTTGCTGAGCAATAGGAAATTCATACCCGTTGCATTCGCTCCCGATGTGGCATTGATGGCGCCTGTGTTGGTTCCGTTATACATTCCTTGTACTCGTGAGGTTCTCAAACGACCGGAAATCTGTATTCCAGAATTGGGCTGTAATCCATTCGAGAAAACCTGATTGCCTTGCAAGTCCAATACAGAACCTGTAAGAACTTGTAAACGGTCGATGGAAATGTTCGAAAGGGATGCGATTTGAAGGTTTCCAGATACAACGGTTAGAGTACAGCCAGATGCAACCTCCTGTTGGATTTGTTGCAAAGAGTGCGTGGTGGTCGAACGAGTGAAATTAGCAATACCATTTCTGCCATATCGAATCTTCCCGGATACGGATCCAGTACCAGGGTTGGCACTGGTCATGATGCCTGTGCCACCATAAGTGATCGTTGGGCTATTTATGACCAAGAAGTTTTGCTTACTGCTTGTTGCGTTGTTTTCAAAATTGATCGTACCCCCGGTATGGCTGAAGTCGCCAATTGCATTGTTATCGGAATTGATGACTAAATCCACTTGCTCTAATGAGATCTCAGTGGCGTTTTTGTGTAGAAAAAGAGTACCTCCCGACATGTTAAATCCACCAAGCACATTCATGACGGCATATTTGTTTCCGTATTGTATGGCTAACTCACCAAGAGACATGCTCATGTTACCACCAATGGATACATCAACGGTGTCATTACCGCCTGAAAGAGCTGTGATTCCTCCGAAGACTTGCATGTCTGTGCCTATATTCAGGTCAACGAAGTGGGCGGTGAGTGAGTTGGTAGAAAGGGCGCCGAAGAAATTTTTTCCTCCAGAGATATTGGCACTTCCTGTAATGTTAATTGTTTCTCTTCCCTTGGCCATGTTACTGATGAAAAGTCCGGCAGGTCCGGTAATAACGAAGTTACCACCTACATTCAGATTCAGTTTCATAGTGCTGATGGCGACAGCTCCTTGAGCAAGTCCGATGAAGGCGCAGGTGTCCGTAGCTGCATTGGCGAAGGTAATCTGCATCAAACCGGAAGCCGTGAATGTGGAAGTGAGACCAGCCGTGTGAACCGAGTAATAACCAGCGAAGTTTCCGCCTCCGTAATTGAAGTTACCAACATTGAAGGTTACGATTCCAGCGTTGTCCGTAACCCGGTTGTCGATTCCCCTGAAGAAGGAGTTCGATCCATTTAGGTTGAAGTTGGTTGCTACGGTAAAGGTCAGGTTTCCTGTTATTATGGTGGATCGGTTGTTGAAAATACCCGATACTCGTCCGTTGGTTTGCGTGTAAATTCCACCAACATAGAAATTCATATTGCCACTTCCCGAATAAATGCCCGTGAATCCGAATCCGGCTCCGTTTGAAGCAGTGGACAGGTTGAATGCTCCATTACTGCGGAAAAAGGTAGCTCCACTTCCATAGTTCATCCGGAAATAATCTGTGGTTCCTGGATTGGTGAAGTAGAAGGATCCAGTCAACACCGAATCAATGGATGTGTTCAGCGTATCGAACTGCCCGATGAACTTTCCGGCGCTCATGAATAATGAATCTCCAACAGCCAATGTCAAATCTCCCTTGGACCTGGCCAGCGTGATGTTGGAATTGGCTCCTGTGACGACGAAATCATCTACGATGCGTAAACGAAGCTTCTTCGTGTTGGTGGATCCGTTTAAGAAGGTAGTGTTGGAGGTTCCGTTGATGATCAGGTCGCGGTTGATGTTCACCGTAGGTTGACCGGTATAGGCGGGTACAAGTGCATTTCCTCCCATGAAGGTATTGTCAACACCGCCTGAGATGATCAGGTCTAGGGTATTGAATGTGAAGTTTCCAGAGCATCCGTCTACAAATCTTACTACAGCGGGTGCTCCGGCAACAGAGGTGTTTCCTATAGTGGTGATACCGGTAACATTAACAGTGAGTGGTGCATTCACACCATTTACCAAACGAATGTCGGTGAGTGTATTCCCTTGGATGGTCATATTGCCGTTTACATTCAGAGTCATGTAAACCGTTGCACTGGAGTTGTAAAACGCTCCTCGCATACCTCTGAAGTTGTGACCAAGTACCAGGTTTCCATTTACTGTCCAGTTCAGGATGTTGTAAACCGAATCCATCACGACTGTTGTGTTGGTGGATGTGCTGATATCGGTGAAGTTGTTGGTCACCAATGTGAATGCCCTGGGTTGTCCGGCTGCAAAAATGATGCTTCCGGTTCCGTTGATCTCCACATCTTCAAACTCCATGTAATTGGATCCGGTTCCTCCTGATGAGCCATCGCACATACGAATGATACCAGATGAAACGGTGAGTTTTCCAAATACTCTTTGAAAACCAGTGCTTGACATGAACTCATCGTATTGCTCCCAATTCACCAGGTCAGCAGTGTTCAAAATCACATTTCCGAAATTTCCGGTTACACGCGTTGCATCTCCCAATGGCAGGTTCAAGTCGAACCACTTTTTGATGATGAGCGTTGAAGTGGGTGAAAAGGTCTCATTACTTCTCGAAAAAATTCGTTCGTCTTGTGCCGTGTTATTGATTGGATTGTGCTCGTAGGTTCCAGTTCCAGTCAATTGAAATGCCTTCAGCTGGTTCGTGCTGGTCTGATCAATACCTCCGAAGTTGTTCAATCGGCCTGCAACAATCAAATCTCCAGCATAGGAGAGTGTACTACCCACAGCCGCATTCACGGTCAATACCGCACCTGCTTGTACGTTTATGTTCCCAAGGACAGCCGTATTGGTGTTAACGGTAACAGTATGACCTGTAGCGATGGTCACATTCGCCCCGGCAGCAGGTACCACTCCCGTCGACCATATCGAAGCGGTTGTCCACGATCCCGATGCAATCGAAGTTTGAGAAAAAGACTTGAAAGTGCTTAAAGAAACGCACAACATTACCACGCAACCAACTACTCTTTGATTGCACAACCTTGAAACAGACTTGATAATTCCTACAAGTAGTTTTAGCCTCATATAAACACTTAGCCGATTTGCCAAGATAAGGAATTTATACTCTGAAATCCAGTGTTTTGTTACTAAAAATTGATTTTATGTGGCTGACGGCTTCGAATTTTTTAAGATGTTGTAAATCAGCTATATGAGCGCTAGTTATTGGTCAATAGTTATTAGTCATTGGTCATTAGTCAAAGGTCATAAGGCAATCGGAACACGGATATACGCCCTTCGACAATTCGTCTGATAGCTATCGGACGAGCTCAGGGCAATGCGGTTTGCAACGGATTAATTTTTGATTCTGATCAAAATTCGCGTTCCCGACAACTGATGAACACGGATTAAATCTTACATCATTGCTGAAGTCATCCGCGGTGGCTGAGTAAGCGTAGCGCATCGAAGCCAGCGAAACCAAATAAAAAAGGCTCTGC
>JBKCHO010000032.1:0-22199 GCA_046302815.1 Bacteroidota bacterium
CTTCAAGGTGGTGGACAAAAGCTTTCTGGTATCCTCAAAACGCTTGAAGCACGCGGATAATCGAAAACCAACGGTCCTTGTTTGGTAGAGCTTCCACTATCCACTCAAAAGGCCGATATCATAACTAAAAACCCATAATCAATCAATTAGTAACTTAAAAACAATTAATAAAATGGCAGATTTGAATGCATTCGCAGAACAGTTAGTTAACCTGACTGTAAAAGAAGTTAACGAGCTTGCAAAGATCCTTAAGGATCAGTACGGCATTGAGCCCGCAGCAGCAGCACCTGTAATGGTAGCTGGTGGTGGTGGTGCAGCCGGTGGCGGCGCTGCAGCTGAAGAGAAAACATCTTTTGATGTTATCTTGAAGTCTGGCGGAGCTAACAAGCTTGCAGTTGTGAAGCTCGTGAAAGAGCTTACCGGTCTCGGTTTGAAAGAAGCTAAGGACCTCGTTGATGGCGCTCCAAAACCTGTGAAGGAAGGTGTTGCCAAGGATGAAGCTACCGCTCTTAAAGCACAACTTGAAGAAGCAGGCGCTGAGGTTGAAGTCAAGTAATCGATCCGGCCTCTAACGCCTACCTTAAGACCTCTGCATCCGTTACGGCGGAAGCAGAGGTCTATCTTAGTTTGTAAACCGTCGTGAAAACATGGCGGCTTATCGTGTGTTGAAATAATTCATAATCCCTAAAAACCATATCCCTTGGCCGCAATTCACAACTCACCCCTGAAGAACAGCGTTAAGAGGATCAATTTCTCCTCAAGCAAGCAGGCAATTGAATATCCTGACTTTCTCGAGATACAGCTGAAGTCGTTCCAAGACTTCTTCCAATTGGAAACCACATCAGACAACCGTCACAACGAGGGTCTTTTCAAGGTTTTCAGTGAGAACTTTCCGATCTCTGATTCCAGAAACAATTTCGTACTCGAATTCCTCGATTATTTCGTGGATCCGCCAAGATACTCCCTGGAGGAGTGCATCGAGCGCGGTCTTACCTATAGCGTGCCTTTGAAGGCTAAGCTGAAGCTTTATTGCACAGATCCCGATCACGAGGATTTCGAAACCATCATACAGGATGTTTATTTGGGTACCATCCCATACATGACTCCCAAGGGAACATTTGTAATCAACGGCGCCGAGCGCGTGGTTGTTTCCCAGCTACACCGTTCTCCTGGCGTGTTCTTCGGACAAAGTCGTCACGCCAACGGAACCAAACTGTATTCGGCTCGCGTTATTCCTTTCAAGGGTTCTTGGATTGAATTTGCAACCGACATCAACAATGTGATGTACGCTTACATCGACCGGAAGAAAAAGTTTCCTGTTACTACCCTGCTTCGCGCCATCGGATATCAGACCGACAAGGACATCCTTGAGATTTTCGGATTGGCCGATGAACTAAAAGTAAGCAAGGCCGCTCTCAAGAAAGTGGTTGGTCGCAAACTTGCTGCTCGTGTTTTGAAGTCATGGGTTGAGGATTTCGTTGACGAGGATACCGGTGAAGTGGTTTCCATCGAGCGTAACGAAGTGATCCTCGAGCGTGAAACCGTTCTTGAAGATGACCACATCGACATGATCGTGGATAGTGGCGTGAAAACCGTAATCCTCCACAAGGAAGATACCAACTCCGCAGACTACGCCATCATTTACAACACCCTCCAAAAGGATACATCCAACTCAGAAAAGGAAGCCGTAGAGCACATCTACTTCCAGCTTCGTAATGCGCAGCCACCCGATGAGGAAACTGCACGGGGTATCATCGATAAACTCTTCTTCTCCGATAAGAGATATGACCTCGGCGAAGTTGGCCGTTACAGGATCAACCGTAAACTTGGTTTGGATACTGCTGAAGACATCAAGGTGTTGACCAAACAAGATATCATTTGTATTATCAAATACCTCATCCAGCTGATCAACTCCAAGGCGGATGTGGATGATATCGATCACTTGAGCAACCGTCGCGTTCGTACTGTCGGAGAGCAGCTGTATGCCCAGTTCGGTGTGGGTCTTGCCCGTATGGCAAGGACCATCCGCGAGCGTATGAATGTTCGTGACAACGAGGTGTTCACCCCTGCGGATTTGATCAATGCGAAGACACTTTCCTCTGTAATTAATTCCTTCTTCGGAACCAACCAGCTATCCCAGTTCATGGACCAGACCAATCCTCTGGCTGAGATCACGCACAAGCGTCGTCTTTCTGCCCTTGGACCTGGTGGTCTTTCTCGTGAGCGTGCAGGTTTCGAGGTTCGTGATGTACACTATACGCACTATGGTCGTTTGTGTACTATCGAGACTCCTGAAGGTCCGAACATCGGTCTTATCTCTTCCCTGTGTGTTTACGCCAAAATCAACAATCTCGGGTTTATCTCCACACCTTATCGCACCATAGCTGAAGGCAAGGTAGAGGTGAATAAGCCAGTAGTATATCTTACCGCTGAAGAGGAGGACGCCAAGGTTATTGCTCAGGCGGTATCCAACTTCGATGAAAAGGGTAATTTCCAAGATTCGCGAATCAAAGCCCGCTATGAGGGTGATTTCCCAGAGGTGGAGCCAGAGAAGCTTCAACTTATGGATGTAGCGCCTAACCAGATTGCATCCATCGCTGCTTCATTGATTCCCTTCTTGGAGCATGATGATGCCAACCGTGCACTGATGGGATCAAACATGCAACGCCAGGCCGTGCCATTGTTGCGTCCCGAGTCCCCTGTCGTAGGTACCGGTCTCGAGGGAACCGTAGTTCGTGATTCTCGCGTATTGCTTAACGCGGAATATGATGGGGTTGTAGAGTTTGTTGACGCTACCCAAATCATCATCCGCAGTATTCGCAATGAGGACGAAAAGCTGGTAAGCTTCGATGACGATTTAAAATCTTATAATCTCACCAAATTCCAAAAGACCAACCAAAATACTTGCATCAACCTCAAGCCAATCGTTAAGAAAGGCGAGAAAGTGAAGGCTGGGCAGGTTCTTTGTGAAGGATACGCCACCCAGGACGGCGAATTGGCTTTGGGTCGTAACTTGAAAGTGGCGTTCATGCCATGGAAAGGTTACAACTTCGAGGATGCAATCGTTATTTCTGAGCGCGTAGTTCGTGAGGATATTTTCACTTCTCTCCATATCGATGAATACAGCATCGAGGTTCGTGATACCAAGCGTGGTTTGGAAGAACTTACCGCTGACATCCCGAATGTCAGTGAAGAAGCAACCCGTGAACTCGATGAGAATGGATTGATTCGAGTAGGAGCTGAAGTTCAAGAGGGCGATATTCTGATCGGGAAGATTACACCGAAAGGTGAAACTGATCCCTCCCCAGAAGAGAAGCTGCTTCGCGCCATTTTTGGTGATAAGGCCGGTGATGTTAAAGATGCCTCTCTGAAGGTTCCTCCTTCTGTAAAAGGTGTTGTTATCGATAAAAAGTTGTTCTCCCGTGCCGTTAAGGATAAGGGTGGAAGAAGCGATGAGAAAACCGTAATTGCCAAGATTGATGATGAGCAGTCTAAAGCTCTTGCTGAATTGAAGACCAAATTGGTAGAAAAGCTTTTCGTTCTTGTTAGCGGTAAGACATCACAAGGTGTACTCGATAATTTCAAGGAAACCCTTGTTCCCAAAGGAGCGAAGTTTACGCAGAAACTCCTTTCTGAATTGGATTACACAAACATCAATCCGAATAAGTGGACCACTGACAAAGACAAGAACGATCAAATAAAGCGTTTGCTTCACAACTACAACATCAAAGTAAATGATGTTATCGGTGGATTTAAGCGTCGCAAGTTCGCAATCCAGGTCGGTGATGAGCTGCCTGCAGGTATCATGCAATTAGCCAAGGTATACATCGCCAAGAAGCGTAAGTTGAAGGTGGGTGATAAGATGGCAGGTCGCCACGGAAACAAGGGTATTGTAGCCCGTATCGTTCGTGACGAGGATATGCCTTATTTGGAGGATGGGACACCGGTAGATATTGTTTTGAATCCGCTCGGTGTACCTTCCCGTATGAACCTCGGACAGATTTATGAAACAGTTCTTGGTTGGGCCGGACAGAAATTGGGTGTTAAGTTTGCCACTCCGATTTTCGATGGAGCTTCCATGGAGGATATTGAATCCTACATCGACAAAGCCGGCATTCCTAAATACGGTTCAACCTACCTCTTCGATGGTGGAACAGGCGAGAAGTTCGATCAACCAGCTACTGTAGGTATCATCTACATGTTGAAGCTCGGACACATGGTCGATGATAAGATGCACGCCCGATCTATCGGCCCATACTCCCTCATCACCCAGCAGCCGCTTGGTGGTAAGGCTCAGTTCGGAGGTCAGCGTTTCGGAGAAATGGAAGTTTGGGCAATCGAAGCATTCGGTGCCGCCAATATTCTCCAGGAACTGTTAACGGTTAAGTCCGATGATGTAATGGGTCGCGCCAAAGCGTATGAGTCCATCGTCAAAGGTGAGAACCTTGGAACCCCTGGAATACCTGAATCATTCAACGTGTTGCTGCACGAATTGCGTGGATTGTGTCTCAAGGTTACACTTGAATAAACACATTTCTCAGTTCGTGACCAGTATTTATCGTTAACCCTAGAATTCAACTAAAATGGCCAATAAGAAAGACTTCAAAGTCAAAAGTAATTTCTCGAAGATCATCATCAGCCTGGCGTCGCCCGAGCACAACTTGGAGCAGTCCAGTGGTGAGGTGCTGAAGCCTGAAACCATCAATTACAGGACATATAAGCCCGAGCGTGATGGTTTGTTCTGCGAGCGCATTTTCGGTCCGGTTAAGGACTGGGAGTGTCATTGCGGAAAATACAAGCGCATCCGCTACAAGGGTATTGTGTGCGACCGTTGCGGTGTTGAGGTAACAGAGAAGAAGGTTCGTCGTGAGCGCATGGGACACATCCAATTGGTGGTGCCGGTCGCTCATATCTGGTACTTCCGCTCGCTGCCTAACAAGATCGGTTACCTGCTTGGTTTACCCACCAAGAAGTTGGACCTGATCATTTATTACGAGCGTTATGTGGTTATACAGCCGGGTGTGAAAGCCGAAGATGGTGTTCAGCACATGGACTTCCTAACCGAGGACGAGTATCTGAATATTTTGGATACCCTTCCAAAGGATAATTCCCACCTCGATGACTCTGATCCGAATAAGTTTATAGCGAAGATGGGTGCCGAGGCTCTGCATGACCTATTGAGCCGTCTCGATTTGGATGATTTGTCATATCGTCTCCGTTACCAAGCCAGTACTGAAACATCGCAGCAGCGTAAAAACGAAGCCCTCAAGCGCCTTCAGGTGGTTGAGGCCTTCCGTCAAGCAAACGAACATATCGAGAACCGTCCCGAGTGGATGATTGTGAAAGTGGTTCCTGTAATACCGCCTGAATTGCGTCCACTTGTTCCATTGGATGGCGGTCGATTCGCTACATCCGACTTGAACGATTTGTATCGCCGTGTGATCATTCGTAATAACCGTTTGAAGCGTCTTATCGAGATCAAGGCTCCTGATGTGATTTTGCGTAATGAAAAGCGTATGTTGCAAGAGGCAGTTGATTCGCTCTTCGATAACTCTCGCAAGGTAAATGCTGTTAAGACTGAGTCCAACCGCGCACTTAAATCGCTTTCTGATTCTCTCAAAGGTAAGCAAGGTCGATTCCGTCAAAACCTTCTTTGTAAGCGTGTCGATTACTACGCCCGTTCGGTTATCGTCGTAGGTCCTGAAATGAAGCTTCATGAGTGCGGCCTTCCAAAGGATATGGCTGCGGAGCTTTTCAAGCCGTTTATCATTCGCAAGATGATTGAGCGTGGAATCGTAAAGACCGTTAAGTCGGCTAAGAAAATAGTAGACCGCAAAGAGGCGATTGTTTGGGATATCCTAGAGAATGTATTGAAAGGACATCCAGTTCTCCTCAACCGTGCTCCGACCCTCCACCGATTGGGTATTCAGGCCTTCCAGCCCAAGCTGATTGAAGGAAAGGCTATCCAATTGCACCCCTTGGTTTGTACCGCATTCAACGCCGACTTCGACGGTGACCAGATGGCTGTCCATGTACCACTAGGAAACGCTGCCATTTTGGAAGCGCAGATGTTGATGTTGGCATCTCATAACATCCTCAACCCCGCCAATGGCGCACCTGTTACCGTTCCATCTCAGGACATGGTATTGGGTCTATATTATATGACCAAGGGTCGTAAAAACGACTCCACTACGGTTGTGAAAGGTGAAGGTTTGAGTTTCTATTCTCCACAAGAAGTGATTATTGCCTTCAATGAGAAGCGTGTGGATCTCCACGCATGGATCAAAGTAAAGGTGAATGTTCGCACTGACGATGGTATTAAGAACAAGCTTACTGAAACAACTGTTGGTCGTGTTCTATTCAACCAGGTTGTTCCGAAAGATGTTGGATATATCAACGAGCTTCTCACCAAGAAATCTCTTCGCGACATTATCAGTCAGGTATTGAAGCGTACAGGAATTGCAAAAGCATCGGCATTCTTGGACGATATCAAAGAGCTTGGATTCAAAATGGCCTTCAAGGGTGGAATCTCGTTCAACTTGAACGATGTAATGATTCCTGTATCCAAGGCTGAAATTGTGAAGAAGGCTAACGATGAGGTTGAAGAGGTGAGAAGTAACTTCAATATGGGTTTCATCACCAATAACGAACGCTACAACCAGATCATTGATATTTGGACTCGTGCCAACTCTCGCATTACCGATAACCTCATGAAGCAGCTCTCTACCGATAGGCAGGGCTTTAATGCGGTTTACATGATGCTTGACTCTGGTGCCAGGGGTTCCAAAGATCAGATTAAGCAGCTTGGCGGTATGAGGGGATTGATGGCGAAGCCACAGAAAACCGGAGCAAGCGGAGGAGAGATCATCGAAAACCCGATCCTTTCGAACTTCAAAGAGGGTCTGTCCATCCTTGAGTACTTCATTTCGACGCACGGTGCCCGTAAAGGTCTTGCCGATACCGCTCTTAAAACAGCTGATGCTGGTTATCTGACCCGTCGTTTGGTAGATGTTGCACAGGATGTGATTATCACTGATGAAGATTGTGGCACTTTGCGTGGATTGGCTGAAACGGCACTCAAGAACAATGAAGAGGTCGTCGAGTCACTATATGATCGTATACTGGGACGCGTATCGGTTCACGATATTTACCATCCTCTCACTGGCGAACTCATGATAGAGTCAGGTGCTGAATTCACTGAAGACATTGCAGACGCCATTGAGAAATCTCCAATCGAAACAGTTGAAATCCGCTCAGTACTCACATGTGAGTCTAAGATGGGTGTTTGCAGTAAGTGTTATGGTCGTAACCTCGCAACCGGTAGAATGGTTTGCAAAGGTGAGGCTGTAGGTGTTATTGCAGCGCAGTCCATCGGTGAGCCTGGAACACAGCTTACTCTCCGTACTTTCCACGTGGGTGGTACTGCATCTCGTTCCGCGACGGAATCGCAGATGCTTGCCAAGTTCGGTGGATTGTTGGAGTTTGAAGAGGTTCGTACCATCGCCAGCAAGTCGGGTAAGAATACCGTTAATGTTGTTTTGGGTCGTTCTGGAGAAATTCGAATCATCGATCCTAAGACCAAGGCTGTACTTGCAACCAATAATATACCTTATGGTGCCACTTTGCATGTAAACATAGGCGACACTGTTGAAAAGGGCCAGCTCATTTGCGAATGGGATCCATATAATGCCGTAATCGTATCCGAATCCGCAGGTAAGATTGAATTCGAACATATCGAAGAGAACATCACTTTCCGCGAGGAGTCTGACGAGCAAACCGGATATAAAGAGAAAGTGATCATCGATAGTCGCGATCGTACCAAGAATCCAGTGATCAAGATCATGGCTGACGGTAAGGGTAAGGAGCTTCTCAAGGCATACAACATTCCTGTAGGAGCACACATCGTGGTCAACGAAGGACAATCTGTTGAAGGTGGTCAAGTACTTGTGAAGATCCCCCGCACCACTGGAAAATCAGGTGATATCACCGGAGGTCTCCCTCGTGTAACAGAGTTGTTCGAAGCTCGTAACCCTTCTAATCCAGCAA
The DNA here is from genome assembly GCA_046302815.1 of Bacteroidota bacterium. GTDB lineage: Bacteria > Bacteroidota > Bacteroidia > AKYH767-A > OLB10 > JALRAP01. Next base: position 8,047 of record JBKCHO010000032.1, read on the forward strand.
TTGTATCTGAAATCGATGGAGTTGTTTCTTACGGTGGCATCAAGCGCGGTAACCGTGAAATCATTATCACATCCCGCGAAGGAGATGTTAAGAAATATCTTGTGCCGCTTTCCAAGCACATCCTCGTACAGGACAACGACTTTATCCGTGCAGGTTCGCCATTGTCTGATGGAGCCATTACTCCTTCCGACATCTTGTCAATCAAGGGACCTGCCATGGTACAGGAATATCTTGTGAATGAAATTCAGGAGGTATACCGTATGCAGGGTGTTAAGATCAACGATAAGCACTTCGAGGTGATTGTTCGCCAGATGATGCGTAAGGTGGTTATAGAAGATCCAGGCGACACCAAGTTCCTTGAGAAAGAACATGTCAATAAGATCGACTTCATGGAGGAGAACGACAGCATCATTGATAAAATGGTGGTGATGGAGCCTGGTGATTCATCAACCTTCAAGGCAGGTCAAATGGTTAGCATCCGTCGTCTGCGTGATGAGAACTCCATGTTGAAGCGTAAAGATCTTAAGATCGTGGAAGCCCGTCCTGCTGTTGCTGCAACTTCTATTCCGTTGTTGCAGGGAATCACGCAAGCTTCGTTGCATACGAAGAGCTGGATTTCTGCTGCATCGTTCCAGGAAACCACCAAGGTGTTGAACGAAGCTGCTATCGCTGGTAAGGTTGATCATCTGCTCGGTTTGAAAGAAAATGTTATCGTTGGTCATTTGATACCTGCTGGTACTGGTTTGCGTGAGTATGAAAAGCTCATTGTAGGTTCGCAGGAGGAATATGATTTGCTGATGGCTTCCAAAAAGGCTGCACAAGAGCAGCAGGTGGAAGGATGATTCATCATCTAATGCAATAAATAATAAACTGCCGGTTGAGCTTCAGCCGGCAGTTGTTTTAATGTCAAAATTCAATTCAATCATGGAAGAGAATCCAAACAACCAGTTGAGTATCGAGCTTACCGAGGAAATGGCTGAAGGTGTTTATAGCAACTTAGCTATCATAACGCATAGCAACAGCGAATTCGTAATAGACTTCATAAAGGTCATGCCTGGGGTTCCCAAGGCGAAAGTGAAGTCGCGCATCGTACTTACGCCTCAACATGCTAAAAGATTGCTAATGGCATTGGGTGATAATATCTCCAAATTCGAAGCTGTTCATGGTACCATCAAACAAACTGAAGGTATGACAGTGCCGATGAACTTTGGAGGTCCAACGGCTCAGGCTTAACAAAAGATCACTCCAGCGCCCTCTTGTTGAATAGGATGTATCCGAAATGAAAGAGCACGGAAAAAGGCTCCTCTCTCTTTTCGTAGTAATTCAAGGAAATACTTGCTGGACCGAGCGGTGTGTGATATACAAAACCACCTGTCGCCAGGATTGTTCTAGATGACAATGCTGCGCCGTATGTGGCTTTGTAATTATCCTTGGAAATTATATCTTGGAATGGTTGGTATAAGTATGCTTCTGCTCTGAATTCCAGCGTGCGTAATACTTCGGTCACAGTTTTGAATCCTATGCCGTTGTAGTTGTGTGACCGGTACTCATCCATGAAGAGGGTTTTAGATTGAGGGGTTGGTTGAAAGGCTGGAGAGGCAAGAATGGACGCCGTGTAATTTGCCATAAATGGCTGGTTGGAAAACTGGAGTTCATTATAGAAGCCAAGTTTGAAAATACCAATGTTTTTAAACCAATTGTCATAGGTAATCCTGAGTTGCGTCCATTGGTGGGTTACTGATACTGTGTCTGAGAATATGCCGGTAGATCCTGGAATGGTGTTTTCTCTTGCTTGAATCATTCTGCCGTCGACTTGGAACTTGGTTCCCTCTGACGCATACATTTTTCGATTGAGCGTATTTCGCTCAAAGGAAAGTCCGCCAACTGCACCTTCCATCCTTGTTTCATCAGTAACATCTTTTTGTGTGAAGAAACGGGTTTGATAATACCTGTTCAACAGTCTGACATAATTGGCCGAAGCTATCAATTTCCCCCGATTTCTTGCCGGGAAGCCAAAATTGATCCCATAGCTTTGGTCAGTTTGTACAAGATATGCCGGTTTGATATCATTTACCAATGCCGCACTCGACTTAAAGTAGTCGAAGCGATTGATAATGCCAACAGGTTCGATGAAGCAACTGAAACGGCTTTTTATATCGTAACGCAGCCTGATTGAAGCCGAATTGTATAGCTTGCCAAAATACAGGTCTGAAGATGCAGTAAGAGAATTTCTTCTCCAAAATTGATAATTGAGGCCGAGATAAGCTTGGCTAATCGGGCTCGATGAAATATTGCCTCCTATTTTGACACTCAAATCACTCTCCTTTTTGATTAGAAGGTTCATGTCGTATTTTCCGGTAGAGTCATTGTATTTCAATATTGGGAAAGCTGACTTTATGTTTTTGTCTGTGATCAATCTGAAATATGGAGATCTTAAATCCTCAAGAGATGTAGCCTCGTTCTTAAGGGGTCTCATTATTTTTTTGATGTATGAGGTCTGTCTTTCGTTGATTCCTATAGCGTCTATATTATCTACTCTGATTGAAGCGAGGTTGTATCGAAAAGATGCTCGTTTTGATTCTAGTGCTCCTCTATCCATAATTGCAGCTCGTGCTTTTATGCTTTCAATTATTTTTATTGTAGATGCATAGCCTGAGTCAATTGCCGATTTTACGGCGTCGAAATCAAAAACACTGATATCAACAACATCCGGATTAATTAAGATGTCGCTGGTTCTTGGCACTTGATAATTGGTGGGTTGAACAACCAATGTCATGAACATGGACATTAAGTTGTCTTCATATGGAACATCTGCATAGGATCCCGCATTTACGCCGATAATCAAATCCGGATTGAATTCATTCATCATGATATCGGCAGGGAAGTTATTGTATAAGCCTCCATCAAAAAGAATCATATCATTGTATGAGATTGGACTGAAATACAGCGGATAGGCCATGGACGACCGGACAGCAAGTGGCAAGTCTCCGGATTTGAAAACCATTGGTTTCCTTGATTTGAGATCTGATGCCACACATCTGAATGGGACGAATAGGCTGTCAAAGTCATAGTTTGCCTTTGCAATTGCTGGAGACATGCTCTCCATGAGCATGAAGTCTGTTCTGGCTGAATTTACGATGCTCAAAGGTAATCTTGCCTTGAGTGTAGTATCGATGGAAAACTTCATGGTAATCCAAGACGCATCAGGTTCCGACTTGTTGAATAAGTAATCAAGATCTCCTCCGATCTTACCTGTTACCCACTCCTTGAATTGCCCAGACAGTACTATGTTCTCTATTTCGGTTGGAGATAGTCCGGCGGCATAATAGGCTCCAATAATGGCTCCAGCAGATGTGCCAGTAATGCAATCAATTCTGATATCATGCTCCTCCAATGCCTTAAGTACTCCAATATGTGTCATTCCTCTTACACCGCCTCCACTCAAAACCAGTCCGGTTTTTTGTCCCAGTAATGGTGCCGTATTCCACACTGACAAGGCTATGGCAAGCAAAGCTGATAAGGGATGTAACCGGATTTTCATGCAGCTTTGATAGGATTGGATATAATGCCGTTCAATTCAGTGAAATAATTGGCTGCATGAGTAAGTCGCGAACCATACCAAGAGAAAAAGGTCCCATCAACCGTAATGATTTTCGCTTCTGGTAGAAATGCGGAAATCTCGTCTATATGTGTAATGCTGAAAGGATAAGGTTCAGATGAAAGTAAAACAACTTCCGGGTGAATAGCATTCAGTTCATCAAGGCTGATTTCCGGATATCTGTTTTTTTGTTTGAATACATTTTCCATACCAGCCCACTTCATCATATCGTCAATGAAGGTATTTGATGCAGCAACCATCCATGGTTTTTTCCATATCAGATAGGCTGCACGGATGTTTTTACTGTATGGTTGGATTCTATCGAATGATTCGGAAATATCAGAAACCATTTTGTTCGACAAGGCCATGGTGTCAGTCATTATTCCGATGCAACTGATCATCTTTAAAGCGTCGTCAATGGTATTTACATCACTGACCCAAACAGGAGCTAAGGTTGCTAACTGTTCGATATCCTCTTTTGTATTTTCCTCCTTGTTTCCGATAATTAGATCAGGTCTTAAACCCAAAATCTTATTGATGTCGATTTTTTTTGTTCCTCCGATACTCGGTAAGGATTGTGTCGCTTGAGGAGGATGGATGCAAAACTTGGTGCAACCCACCATCCTGTTTTCCAATCCCAAGTCGAAGAGCAACTCTGTAATGGATGGAACAAGGGATATCAATCTTCTTGGAGTAGTGTCTCCAAGATTTACTTTTCTATTTAGCTGGTCGAAAAATTCGGCCATTATGAGTTGTTAGAGTCGGAGATATAACCTTTTTCACGCATCCAGTCGTCATTGAAGATTTTGCCCAGGTACCGAGTTCCATGATCATGGAAAATGATTACAACTGTTTCACCTTCTTTGAAGTGGTCTTTGAGCTGAAGCAATCCAGCCATGGCTGCGCCACATGAATTGCCGACCCAAATACCTTCCTTTTGCACAATTTCACGGGTCATCAGGGCGGCATCCTTGTCGGTTACTTTCTCGAAATGGTCGATAAGGTCGAAATCGACATTCTTCGGAAGAAAATCCTCGCCAATTCCTTCTGTAACATAGGGGTAAATTTCATTTTTATCAAAAATGCCAGTCTCCTTGTATTTCTTAAAAACGGAACCGTAGGTGTCTATTCCCCAAACTTTAAGATTCGGATTTTTTTCTTTCAAAAATCGAGCTGTTCCACATATGGTACCACCAGTTCCAACTCCTACCACCAAGTGGTCTACCTTGCCTTCAGTTTGGGCCCAAATTTCTGGGCCGGTAGATTGGTAATGAGCCAATGCATTCGATGGGTTGTCGTATTGGTTGGGGTAAAATGAATTTGGGATCTCTTTGTTGAGTCTGGCTGCAACTGAATAATATGACCTGGGGTCTTCTGGTTCCACATTGGTTGGACAAACAATTACCTGAGCACCGTATGCTTTCAAGGCATCCACCTTTTCCTTACTTTGTTTGTCGGTGGTAGTGAAGATGCATTTGTAACCCTTAACAACTGCGGCAATTGCCAATCCCATTCCTGTATTGCCCGATGTGCCTTCAATGATGGTGCCTCCTGGCTTCAAAATCCCGGCAGCTTCTGCATCTTCAACCATTTTCAAAGCCATTCTATCCTTGATGGAATTACCAGGGTTGAATGTTTCAACTTTGGCAAGAACGGTTGCTTTCACATCCGTAGTAAGTCGATTGATTTTTACCAGCGGGGTGTTCCCGATTGCTTCTAAAATGGTTTGATAGTACATACCTTAAATGTGTGATTGTGAGCATGTAAAATTAGTAAAAAGTAGCCTGAAAGGCAATATCCCGACTCTAATCGAATCGTAGTGTTTTGGAGGGACTTACTTTGGCTATTATTAACGAGGGACCAAGTAACATCAAGAAACAAACCGCGAAAGTTCCAAGGTTGAGAAGTAGTAAGTCGGTCACGGATATATTCACGGGTACTTTGGAGACATAGTAGGACGCTTCAGATAATTTAATGAAACCGAACTGGTCCTGTAATATGCCCAATCCAATCCCAATAACATTTCCAATTAACATCCCTTTTAGGATAATGGGGATTGAAAGCCTTATGAAGACATCCCTTATCAATCGGTCATTAGCTCCCAAAGCCTTGAGTAGTCCAATCATTCTTGTTCTATTCAGAATTATAATCAACAGGGTTGAAATCATGCTTACGCCAGAAATGGCTAGAATCAGTAAAATAATGATGAACACATTCACATTTTGTAATTCAAGCCATTGGAAAATCTGAGGATATTGTTCACTTAATGGCATAGCTTGGTATCTGAAGCCAATGGCGGTTCGGAATGCCTCCAATGAGGATTGTGTATTAGTTGATGGTTCCAATAAAACCTCAATCCCCCCGGATTTCCCAGAATCCCAATTGTTCAATTTTTGTACTAACCCGATATTACAGAATGCGTACAGCTTGTCGAATTCACCCAACCCTGTATTGTAAATGCCGCATATCAATAGCTTCCTGACCCTTGGTGGATCTTCAATGAAATAAATGGTTATAGTGTCATTGCATTTTAATTCGAGCATCGACGCCAGCTCCAGCGATATGGCTATTTCTTTTCCGGCCTCTTGTTCTGATAGGTTCGGAATTCTGCCTTCGACTAAGTTTTTTTGAATAAAAGAAAGATCGAAATCCTGACTTACACCCTTAAGTAAAACTCCTTGGATTTCCGAATCTGTTTTTATGATTCCAGCTTTGGTAGCATAAGCTTGTATTTTACTAACCCCTGGAATGTGGCTGGTTTTCCTTTTGACATCAGAAAATTCCATAGGGGCCTCGTCATAAGGATTGTCAGAGCCGAATTCAGTGATTCTTATATCCGATGCAAATCCTCGGATTTTACTTTCAATTTCTTTTTTGAATCCGGTAACCACCATGACCGAAATGGTCATGACCGCCATGCCCAGAGATATTGCAGCCATGCTAACACCTGTCAAGGATGTTTCCTTGTTGTGATGCTTGGTTTTATTTGCAAGCAATTTTGCTGATATGAATCCTGCCAGTCCCAATTTGTTTATGGCATTTCAATTTTTCAATTTAGTGGAGTGAAACCAACTACAGCCGATGCATAAAATTAGTCATAATGTTCTGTTTGGCCTTTGTTTTTTTTGGGCCATTTCTTGCTCTGGAAGCCATGACAATTCCATAGCTAGCCAAACAGCCTCTAGGGCTAGCGCAACCGAGAACCCTTCAACTGGGAAGGAATTGATATTGGGAGTAGATCGGACAGAGGCATACATGAAGCACCTCAAGGGCAAAAGGGTAGGGGTTGTGGCCAATCAAACTTCCATCAAGGGAAACAAGCACATTGTCGATTTTTTGTTGGCAGAGGGCGTTGCTGTAGTCACCGTTTTTGCCCCTGAGCACGGTTTCAGGGGAGAGGCAGGACCTGGCGATAAGGTGGTTTCCGGCAAAGATCCGAAGACAGGTTTGCCGGTGATTTCACTTTACGGAACAAAGAGAAGGCCCTCGAAAGAAGACTTAAGTGGTTTGGATGTAGTGCTTTTTGATATACAAGATGTGGGAGTACGCTTTTATACTTACATATCAACTCTGCATTACATGATGGAAGAGTGCGGTTTGTATGGAATACCGGTTGTTGTTTTGGATAGGCCCAATCCTAATGGTTTTTATGTCGATGGTCCTGTGCTCGAATCCGAATTCTCATCTTTCGTGGGCGTGGCACCTATCCCAATTGTACACGGATTGACCGTGGGCGAATATGCATCTATGGCGCTTGGTGAAGGTTGGTTAAAAGATGGAAGGAGGTGTGTGTTGCATGTGGTACCCATGGAAAATTATACCCACAGCACCAAGTATGTTATTCCGGTAGCACCCTCTCCCAATCTTCAAAACATGGATGCTATTTTGCTCTATCCTTCCTTGTGTCTTTTCGAAGGTGCTGCTGTTTCGGTTGGACGAGGCACCCCATATCCTTTCACATGGATGGGCTTCCCTGGATATAAGGGTGGCACATCTGAACTCACTCCAAATGAAATAGCAGGAGTCATTAAGAATCCTCCTTATGAGGGGAAGGTCTGTAGTGGAAGAGATATGAGCGTCGAAGTGGCTTCCGTTTTAAGGGATAAGCGATTGAAAATAGAGTGGGTTGTTGAAATGTACCAAGCTTTTCCAGACAAGAAGTCATTTTTCAATCCATTTTTCGAAAAGCTGGCTGGTACCGATAAGCTGCGAAAACAGATTGAATCGGGAATAAGTGCCGATTCAATCAGAGACTCTTGGCAACCTGCATTGACCCATTATAAAAAAGCCAGGGAAAAGTATTTGATTTATAAAGATTGAGTCAAAAAAAAGGGAGGTCCTAAGACCTCCCTGTATTACCAGTAGCAAACCATTTTAAAGTTTTGTGAGACGCTCTGTGGAGATACCGTTCCTATTGCTGATTCGAACGAAGTATAGTCCTGAAGCGTAATCGGTAACATCCAAGGTGTATTGGGTTTTATCTTCAGTGGAAACAATTTGAGTCTTGAACACTTCGCGGCCTGCAAGATTCACCACCACCAGTTGAGATACAGTGCCGGCAGGAACCTGATAAGAAACGATAGTTGTAGTGGTAGCAGGATTTGGGTTGATGGTGATCCTGGTGTTGTTTCTGATTTGGGCGAGTCGTGGAGCAGGCTCATCAAATGTGGTTACAGTGATAGGGCGTGTCCAGTTTGAAACCGCACCTGTGGTGGGGCAGGTGGTGCTTACCTCAAAATCATAAGTTGTAGTGGAGTTCAAGCCGGTGATTACATATCGGCCAGGGTTCGGAGTGCCGCTGAATGTGACATGGCGGTAAGTGTTACCTCCAGTCAAGGTCCAACGGATGGTAATAGAAGCGAAGTTTGCGTTGTTGTCCCAACCAAGTACCACGAGATCGGAACCCCTGTCAAGCACATTAAGCGTGTTGATCATAGGGCAGAAAGTGGTGATTGGGTTGTTTGTGATAGGTGAAGGCTTGGATGATTGCAATGGAACTGGATTTCTTTCTTCGGCGCCAATGGCTGGTGTTGCCATTCTGTTTTGGCCCACTGATTGGAATCCGGTTGCTGTTGCGATTGCGATGGTCAAGATGGTAATGATTTGCTTTTTCATGGTATTTAAGTTGTTAATGGTTTGTTAATGGTTTTTTTAGTTATAAGTTGTTTGTTAAGATGGGCAGATTGTTGATTTAATATACTACGGTTACGGTTCCTTCTTTTTGAGTGAGGTTGCCGGCTTTGCCTTTGGCTTCCATTTTATACACATACAAACCGGTTGGAACAGGCTCGCCGTCGAAGGTGCCATCCCACTGGTTTTTGTGGCTGTTGGTTTCGAACACCAGCTGACCCCAGCGGTTGAACACCTGCATTTTGTATTGTCCGATGGCTTCGCCGACTGCACCAAAGGTGTCGTTAAGGCCATCTCCGTTTGGAGTAAAAGAATTTGGAATGTATATATTCATATAAGGAACTACATCAACGGTGTTGGAAAGAGATGTGATGCTGTTGTTGCCGTTCTTGTAAGCCGTGACCCTGTACTTCCTGGTGTCTTGTGCAGAAGCCATGTTCACAGATACTATAAGAAGCGAAAGCATTAAGATTGATTTGTTGAAAGATTTCATTTCGTTGTTTTTTGAATCTTCCCAAATATGTACCCGTAGCGAAGGGCATATTTCTCAATTGTCGCTTCATCATTGCCGGTGTAAGGTTTTTGCCATTAAGGGATTGTTTTTCGTTCATTACTGGTCGGTTAAATGCCATTTAATTCTCAGAATATCAAATATTTATGGGCTTTAATGGATTTTGTATTTTTTTCAAATCAATGAAAGTGAAAGCTGTTTAGCGAACCGTTTTTCAATTTTTTGACACATTTGATTGGGTAATCATGTTTCGTTTGCAAAACCACCCATTCAGATGATATTTCTTATTTCATTTTTTAGTTTTTGGAAAGTCATCAGGCATAATATCTGAAAAGGAAAGTGCTAGAAAAGCAAAAACCACAATGGTTTCTTACACCATTGTGGTTTTAATAAGGTGTTATTGATTACACCTTTAAATTGTTTGTGTTTACATGAACACCGTAATAGCTAGTATGACCAGCATGATGACCATAATGGAGAATTCAACTTTTACTGCTTTCATGTTGATGTTTGCGATATCCATTTTTATTTCCTCCTCTGAATGATCATATACCAGTGAAGATGCAGATAGTAAGCTATTGATGTGGTTGTGTGTATTGTGGTTGGCTTCCATGGTATAGGTTGTGGTACACCTTTACGCAGGCGTTAACTAAAGGTTTCGGTTTTGCCGAAAAAAATCAAATGATGCGATCTATATTTATTGTCTCGCTGCAAAAGAAGGTTTCATCACCTTTTAAGTTGGATCCTACAACTACGATTCGTTCTTTACAAAAGGACTCTGATGCTTTTTTATACCAGTTATATCCGGCAGCATCCAGATTCGACAACGGTTCATCCAATAAAAGCAGGTCAGAGTCGGCACAAAATGCCAACGCGAGTTTGCATCGTTGCTTCATACCAGATGAAAAGGACTTCAGTTTTTTATCTGATGCGTTCGGCAAGCCGATAAAATCAATTATATCATCAACTGTCATATTGTATCTAAATCCCTTTAGTTCGCCATAGATCTTTGCGTTTTCACGGAGTGTGAATTCGTCAAACAAATCCAAGTAGGGAGCTGCCATTGAAGTGCGCTTGAACACCTTGTCTGGATGAATCGGTTTCTCTCCGTCTAACCATATGATGTTTCCTTTGGTAAGGGTAATGTAAGCGGCAAGGACTTTAATTAATGTCGATTTTCCCGATCCGTTCGGTCCTGTAACGGCCAAAGCATGACCCTTGGCAAGGTCCAGGTCAAGTCCTTCAAAAATGACATGTTTATTGTAAAGCTTGGATGCTTTTTGAAGCAGTATCCTGCTTAAGGATTCTGGCGAGAATTCATTCGTTGTCGCCACCGGTATAACCTCTCATGATGCCCTTGTCGGATGCCTTGATGAAATCAATGATGTCATCCTTCAATGGATTAGCTTGAATTTCCTTTTCAATGATATCCAGGGCATGCCTTGTGCTGTAGCCCTTATTATAAAGTATCCTGTAAAGGTCTTGCACGATATTTATGGCATCCTGATCGAACCCTCTGCGTTTCATTCCTACACTATTAATTCCAACAAAAGACAAAGGCTCTCTGGCAGCTCTGGTAAATGGAGGTACATTTTTACGAACCCCTGTTTGACCAGCAATAAAAGCGTGGGCGCCTATACGGACGAATTGAGAAACGCCTACATATCCTTCGAGTATAGCCCAATCATCTATGGTCACATGACCAGCCAGATTTACAGAGTTGGCAAGAATGACATGGTTGCCGATAACACAGTCGTGAGCAACATGGACATAGGCCATCAGCAGGCAATTGCTACCAACGGCGGTTTTCCCTAAGGCGGATGTGCCTCTGTTGACCGTAACCATCTCCCTGATAGTGGTATCATCGCCAATTTCAGCAGTTGTGTGTTCTCCGGCAAACTTGAGGTCTTGAGGGATGGCTGAAATCACTGCTCCTGGGAAAATGCGAACATTTTTTCCAATCCTTGCTCCATCAAAAATGGTAACATTGGGTCCAATCCAAGTATTATCACCGATCACTACATCGGCACCAATACTTGTAAACGAGTCTACGGTAACATTGTTGCCGATTTTGGCCTCCTTGTGTATGTTAGATAGCGGTGATATCATGGTTCAGCTTTTCTTTACTATTTGGGCCATCATTTCTGATTCCATGACTACTTTGTCTCCAACATAGGCCTTGCCAATCATATTGCAAATTCCTCTTCGAATAGGTGCGGTCAGTTCCAGGTCGAACACCAAGGTGTCTCCAGGTACTACTTTTTGTTTGAATCGAGTTTGATCTACCTTAAGGAAGTATGTCCAATAGTTCTCAGGGTCGGGAACCGTGTTCAAGACCAAGATGCCTCCTGTCTGTGCCATAGCCTCTATCATCAAGACTCCGGGCATTACAGGGTTACCAGGAAAGTGTCCTTGGAAAAACCACTCATTCATGGTTACATTCTTGACACCTGTCACTCTGGTATCGGTCAAGTTGATGATTTTATCCACCAAAAGGAATGGGTAGCGGTGGGGTAAAAATGATGAAATGCGATTGATGTCGAAGACTGCAGGAGCGTTGATGTCGAAGGCAGGTGATGGAACCCTGCCTTTGGTCTTGCGGATCACATCCTTGATTTGCTTTGCAAAGGCTACATTGGCTGCATGACCTGGCCTGGCTGCTAATATGTGCGCTTTCACCGGCATCCCAACCAAGGCAATGTCTCCCACAATATCCAACAACTTGTGCCTTGCTGGTTCATTTTGAAAATGAAGTTGCACATTGTTTAATATGCCTTTTTCCTTGACCTCCACATGAGGCTTATTGAATAATGTTGCTAATTCATCTAGCTTCTGCTGCGATATTGGTCGATCTACAACGACAATTGCATTGTCCAAGTCACCCCCTTTAATCAAGTTGTGTTTGACCAACATTTCCAATTCATGTAAAAAGCAGAAGGTGCGACAAGGCGAAACCTCTTCTTTGAATTCGCTTATTTTATGAATTTGGGCATGTTGCGTTCCAAGTACAGGAGAGTTGTAGTCCACCATAACCGTGATTCTATAATCCTCGCTGGGCACCGCAAGCATCTCAACCTTCCTAGAGGGCTCTTCGAAGGTCAATATTTCTTTTAATTCGAAATAAACGCGTTCGGCATTTTGTGTTTCAAGACCGGCTTTCGTCAATGCATCAATGAATGGTTTGGAGCTACCATCCATGATAGGAACTTCTGGTCCATCTACATCTATTAGTACATTATCGATTTCACACCCCACAAGTGCTGCTAAGGCGTGCTCAGTTGTACTGATTCTGCCCCCGTTTTGCTCCAATGTAGTGCCTCTTGAAGTATCGGTCACATTGTCTGCATCGGCATCAATCACAGGTTGACCTTCTAGGTCAATCCTTCTGAACTTATAGCCGTGGTTCTCTGCAGCAGGACGAAAGGTGAGGTTCACCATAGCACCTGTATGTAATCCTACTCCGGAAACCGTTACCGGCTGTTTGATGGTTGTTTGTCGAATCATTGGTTATCGCTGATGTCGCTGCTTTCTTGAGATGCTTTTTTTTCCAATTGCTGTATCCTACGGTCGAGGTCGGGTAGTTTTTTGAAAACGACATAAGTCCTTCTGAAATCGCCGATGCCAAAGGCAGGGGATCCCTGTAATATGGAACCGGGCTCTTTTACATCGGCACCAACACCGGATTGAGCAGCAATCTTCGTGTCGTCTGCAATAGTTATATGCCCTACGATTCCAACTTGGCCGCCAATCATGCAATTCTTTCCAATCTTGGTGGAGCCGGCAACTCCCGTTTGAGCAGCTATTACGGTGTTTTCACCAATTTCGACATTATGGGCAATTTGAATCAGATTGTCGAGCTTGACACCTTTCCTGATTATGGTTGAACCCAAAGTGGCCCTGTCAATGGCGGTTCCCGCCCCAATCTCTACATGATCTTCTATAATGACATTGCCTATCTGAGGCACTTTTTTGTAGTTGTCGGTCGATGGGGCGAATCCGAACCCATCGGCACCAATGATAACACCTGAATGGAGCGTACAATGAGACCCGATGATGCAGTCGGAATAAATTTTAGCTCCTGGGAAAATCGTGGTGTTTTCACCAACATGCACATTGTCCCCCAAATAAACCTGCGGGTAGATTTTAGCGCCTTTTCCAATCTTTACGCCATTTCCGACATAGGCAAATGCGCCGATGTAAACATCATCGCCAACGGCGGCCGACTCCGAAATATGACTTCCAGGTTCAATTCCCTTTTTATCCCTTACAATCTGGTTGTATAGCTCCAGTAACCTAGCAAAAGAGGCGTAGGCGTCGGGCACCCGAATTAAGGTGCAAGTCAGTGGACGCTCTGGAACGAAATCCTTACTGACAATAACGACAGATGCTTTAGTACTGTAAATGTATTCGGTGTATTTCGGATTGGCTAGGAATGAAAGAGTGCCAGGTGCCCCCTCCTCAATTTTAGAAAGAGTGGAAACTTTTACGGAGGCATCTCCGTCTACCACGCCATGAAGCAGTTCGCCAATTTGTTTAGCGCTGAATTCCATCCTCCCGGTCCTTTTTTGTAATAAAGCACAAATTTATGAAATAACAAACCCTAGCTTATTACCCTTCAGGCAATTTATGAACCAAGGACTGGTGATGCCACAAAATATTTGGTTACAGGATTGGATAAGGAGGTAATGTTCAGGTTGTCTGATGCACTTGCTATGTCTGTCAGGTGACCATCTTTGAAAAGGATGTTGATGTTGTTCTCATCCAGTTTGTAGGCACTGTTCCAAACCTTACCCGACAAAACCAGGTAATCCGCTAGTTTTAAATCCACCCCCATTTTCTGTGAGACGGCCAGCTTCAACTCTTGGATCTTGCTCGCAGGCAAAGGCTGTTGTTCTATTTTGATTTTATACAAAT
>JBKCHO010000033.1:0-12985 GCA_046302815.1 Bacteroidota bacterium
GGTAATGATGGGCGAAGGGTTTGTATTGATGGCCACAGCCTGCGAGGTGGAACCTACGCAACCATTTCCATCAGTTACGGTAACTGTATAATTTCCCGCTACAGTGGGATTGATGGATGCTGTGGTTGTACCGTTGCTCCAAGCATATGAAGACATTCCCGCAGGCGCATTGAGGGTAGCTTGGTTGCCAGAGCAAACGGAGAATGTGCCTGTGATAACAGGAGTTGGGTTTGTATGTATTATCACTGCTTGTGATGTGACTCCCGTGCAACCATTGCTGTTTGTCACGGTTACAGTGTAGGTTCCAGTTGCTGTTGGGTTAATGGTAGAGGCTGTTGAACCACTGCTCCATTGGTATGAGGAGAGTCCCGGGGTTGCATTTAGAGCAGCAGCGGATCCTGTACATGCTGAAAATGTTCCGGTGATGGCGGGGGCAGGGTTAGCAAAAATGTTTACCTGTTGGGATGTATTTCCAACACAGCCGTTGGCATCGACAACTGTAACTGTGTAAGTTCCGGCGGTATTTGGGCTGATGGATGCAGAAGCAGTACCGCTGCTCCAGGAATAAGATGCATAACCGGCATTTGCAGTTAGCGTAGCAGTGGATCCTTGACAGGCGTTAAACACTCCGGAGATGGATGGTGTTGGGTTGGGGTTTACAGTAACTTGCTGCGTGGTGGTGCCCGTACATCCGCCTGCAACAGTTACGGTAACGGTGTAAAAGCCACTGGTAGATGGGCTGATTGATGCGGTTGAAGCGCCAGTGTTCCATTGGTAGGAGGCAAATCCTGCGGAAGCAGTTAATGTGGCGTTTGTTCCTTGACAAACCGTGAAATTACCCGCGATTGTGGGGGTGGGATTAGAAGTAATGGCAACTGCTTGCGAAGCAGAGCCTGTACATCCATTTGCTGTCGTTACGGTTACCGTGTATGTTCCTGCGGTGGAAGGGTTGATGGAGGATGTTGCTGCGCCATTGCTCCACGAATACGAACTCATTCCAGCTGGGGCATTGAGTGTAGCGGATGAGCCACTGCACACAGAAAAAGTTCCAGTGATTGCCGGTACGGGATTTGGATTAACAATTACCGCTTGGGCAATACTAGCAGTACACCCGCCTGCTCCTGTAACAGTAACCGTATAAGATCCGGCTAAAGTTGGACTGATGGATGGAGTCGTGGCACCGTTACTCCAAAGGTAGTTGCTGAAACCCGGTGTGGCGTTTAAGGTTGCCGAGTTGCCTTGACAAACCGAAAATGTGCCTGTGATTCCGGGGGCTGGAGAAGGATTGATTGACACATTGGCTGTTGCACTGGCAGTACAACCGCCATTGGCGGTTACGGTAACCGTGTAATTGCCAGCATTGGTTACATTGATGCTTTGGGTAGTTGCTCCGTTGCTCCATAGGTAGGAAGTGCCAGGTGTTGCCGTAAGCGTGGTGTTAGCTCCATTGCAAATACTTAGTACGCCGTTGATGGAAGCACTTGCTCCTCCTACGGTGACATTCACCGGGGTTGAAACAGCCGAGCAATTGGGTCCGTTACTCACAGTAACAGTATAAGTCCCTGCTGCATTTACTGTAATGCTTTGTGATGTTGCGCCATTACTCCATTGATAGGATTGTCCTTGGTTGGCGGTTAAGGTGACATTGCCTCCAGGACATAAACTCAAGGATCCCGAAGGGGTGATGGTAGCCGTAGGTGCATTCCAAACCACATTGATGTTTGTGGTAAAAGCAAAACATTGTGGGGGCATGAAGGTAAACGCCGAAAAACTGGCACTGTTGGAGTTGGCGGGCTGTTGAACCCAAATGGATTGTGTGTTGGCTCCAGTATTCCAATTGTAATTATTGGCAGGGCTGAGCGATAGCAACACACTATCCCCTTGGCAAGCGTATACAGTTGCATTACTGTTATAGCCAACCCCATTGGCACTGATAGAAATTTGTCCTAGTGAGCTAAAACTTTGCGCTTTTAAAAACACTGCTGAGTCAAAAATCCAATCACCTACATCGGCGATGGCAATTTTCATGTGATATGTTTCGCAAGGTCTTACCCGAGCTTTCGCCATAAGTCCCACAGTGTGTCCATCCAGGAAAAAGTTGGCTCCATTCACATTGTCAACATAATATTGGCAATTGGTGCAGGGGCCTCCTGCAGGACCAAACGAGTTGCCATTATTAACATTGTTAATGGATACGATGTTGCTACCAGTAGTTGTGGTTGGAATAACGGCCATGTTTTGTGAGCCGGTTATTCCTGGACCCGAGATGAAAAATGCAAAGACATCGTTGAAGTTGGTTCCGACATAGTCATTGTACTCTTCAGAACCAAAAATGAATTCGAATTTTACCGAGTCGGAAGCTACGCTAAAATCAAACTCCAAAATTGCTGCGTCATTGGTGGCAAGTCCTCCGGGGGCAAGTGGAGCGAGCTGCGGATCTCCTGGAAGGTTGTGGCTTGTGCTTGCGAAGTAACTTGCAGGCGAAGTTTGACCTGAGGCATTTCCGGTCGATAACATGACACCTGCAGGAAACCCTAAACTACAACTGCCACTACAAGTGAAAGTCGCTCTTGCAGCAGGAGATCCGGTCCATGTGATATTGGTAGCGGTAACTCCAGGCCCCAATAAATTGGCCACCAACTGTGCAGGTGTGGCTGGGGAGAGAGTCAACTGGGCAAAAGAACCATTGCTGACTAGGACTAGTAACAGTAGGTTGAGTATGTTTTTTTTCATCTGCAGAAGTTTCAGAAAATGGTAACTACCAAAGTTAAGTAACCTCTGTACGGAAATCAATGGAATTTGTTGTTAAAAAAGATGATTTTCAGAGGGAAATGGTCCTTCATGTGGGGCGAACTTTTGCCCCTCCTATCGTAAAAACGAACCGTCTCAATTAAAAATAATTGATAATCAATACTATATGACCCTATTCGGGCTGTAAAAATCCTTAAGATAGAATGGTTCAAAATGGGCCAGATTTTCAAACTCACCCATAAGTAAGCTTTTTAGAGCTAGTTCGTTCATGCCCTCTGCTGACGGATTGAACTCTTTGTAAAACAAGGCGTTAATATTGTTTTTTGCCATTTGTTCGAATTTGGCAGCACCACATCCAAAAAAGACCATTCGATCATTATTTAGCCTTTCCTCGAAACTGACGGAATCCAAAATCAGAGCTTGTGTGGGCTCAACATTCATGAGTTCAGATGAAAAAATGGCGGTGTATACTTCCTTTCGCCGTGCGTCAATCATGGGACAATAGAGTGCATTTTCCACGCGAATCGTCATGGCGAAATAACGGGCCATTGAATCCAATGTTTGAATGCCTATTAGTGGTTTGTCAAGGGCATAACACAGCCCTTTTGCACTTGCAACTCCAATTCTCAATCCGGTAAAAGAACCAGGTCCTTTGCTCACAGCAATGGCATCCAATTGACTCATTGGGATTCCTGATTCGTTGAAAAGGCGATCCATCAAAGGCATCAAACCCTTGGCGTGGTTGCGCAAGCTATCATCTTGAAGACATAAAACCGTTTTGCCCTCCTTGGCAATGGAAACGGAGCAGATATCCGTAGCGGTTTCAATCTGCAGAACCAACGACAAATCGCAGACTATTTTTTATTGAACAATTCCTCTTTGGAAACCTCAGTAACCTTTTCGCCGTCTTTCAAGGTTCGCGACACTACATTGTATGGAGCCGTTACCACTTTCTCTCCTTCTTTGAGTCCATCGATGATTTGAATGAACATATTGTCTTGGATACCTGTTTTTACTTTCCTCAACTTGACAACGCCCTCATCCGTGTAAACAAATACACACTCCTGAATGGTTTCCTTGGATCCAAGTCCAGCCGCCGTTTTACCTGAGTTGGTGTTCCCTGGTTTGATCTCCTTGGATGACGAGGAGTGTGTTGTGTCCCGAGTTGTAACTGCTTGTATCGGTACTGAAATGGCATCGGAGACCCTTCGGGTTTGGATTTCTACCGTGGCCGACATACCTGGTCGGAATGGAGAATAAGAGGGCTTGTCAGCAGGAATCAAATCAATGTAGGAATCCCGGTTTATTCGCACTTTCACTGTGAAGTTCGTTACCTGATCGGTGCTTACAGTTACAGCAGCGTTGTTGGCTGAATTGGCAATAGCACTAACTACTCCAGTGAAAACACGATTCATGTATGCATCTATTTCTATCTTGGCAGTATCTCCAAGGTTCACTCGAATGATGTCGCTTTCGCTGACATCTACGCTAACCTCCATCTCGTTGAGGTTGGCCAACCGTAGCACCTCTGTGCCTGCCATCATCTCGGTTCCAACCACTCGTTCACCGCGCTCTACACTTAGCTTTGAGATGGTTCCATCTACAGGTGCGAAAATGGATGTTTTGTTCAGATTTTCCTTCGACTCCGCCAGGGATGCTTCCGCGCTCTTAACGCCGAAATCGGCAGCTGCTATGCTCTGTTTGGCGGCATCTACTTCAGCTTTCGCCACTTCGTAAGCCGATTTGATGGTCTCAAATTCAGAATCGGATATGACCTTGTCGTCATATAACTTTTTATTGCGGTTGAAATTCAATTCGGCCTTCTGAAATTGTGATTCGGCCTGCTTGAAACGCGATCGTGCATTTTCAAGATTTGCCTTGGATGTGTTAACAGAGGCTGCAACCCGGTCGAAAGCGGATATATAAATCTCCGGATTGATTTTCGCAAGCAAATCGCCCTTTTTTACCAAATCGCCTTCTTTGACCAGAAGCTCCACCACTTCTCCTGATACATCGGAAGCGATTTTGACTTCTGTTTCAGGTTGCACCTTTCCACTGGCGGTTACCGTTTCCGTGATGGTTTCCCTGGTAACGGCAGATGTATTGACTCGGATTAGTTCCTTGCTTCCAATCCATCCTGCCATACGAGCCACTACCAACAATACGACCACGGCAATGGAGCCGTAAATCACGATTTTTTTAGTTTTTTTCGATATCATTTTATTGCTCAGAATACAAGTGGTTTGCCCAAATAGAAATCGATAACCTTAAGCCTAAATACTAGGTCGTATTTTGCCTGTAACACCTCAGATTCCGCTCTGGAGCGGTTATTACGGATATTGATGAAATCAAGGAAGCTGATAAGTCCAACCTCATATTTTTTCTCTGCATAGCCATAAGATTCCTTAGCCGAAGAAAAAGCTTTTTGTGCGGCGTTGAAACGGTTGATGGCCGCGGTTGCATCAGAATGCGCCTGCACCACGCTTTTGTAAACCTGTTTCTTCGTGTTTTCGTCTTGCAACATGGCGTTTTCCAAATTCAATTTGGATCGGGCAATGTTTGACCTAGCCGACCAACCGTTGAAAATCGGAATGGATAAACTGAGTCCGATATTTTTGCTTTGATTGTTCTCTACCTGTTCATTGAATGGAATTTCGCCGAGCAAGGAGGAAAAACCACCCTCGTTGTAGAAGGATCCTATGGAGCTGAAAATACTAACGGTCGGGGTAAGAGAGCTTCGGGCTGAAGAAACACCTTTGCGCGCACCTTCGATGCCCATGGCAGAGGCTTTTACTTCGGGCAACGATGCCATGGCCACCCGTGTAATTTCATCAGGGCTTAAAAGCGCTGTATTTAGGGTTGGAAGATCTACCTGCTGCTGTGCAATACTGAACCCGTTTATAGAATCTATGTCCAATAATTGAGTAAGGCTGATATATGCGCTCTGGAGAGTATTATCGGCATTTACTTTGGCAAGCTCTTCAGAAGCCAATGCTGCATCCGCATCAAGCAAGGTTCCTTGAGCCATTAACCCTGTTTCAACCATTTTCTGGGTTCGGTTCCTGGTTTCCAAAGCTGCCTCAACACGATCGCTTGCTGTTTTTTGCGATTCGGAGGCAAATAAAACCTGCAGGTAAGCCGCCGCCACATTCAACGAAATATCATTCCTGATTTTGTTTAGATTTTCACGGCTTTGAAGATATTCGTACTTGCTTTGTGCCAATTGGTGTTGGAGGCGAAGTCCGTTGAAGAGTAAAAAGTTTGAGTTGACGGAAAAGTTGGTGGTTCGAGTTTCGTTCTCTGTTGGGGTGTTGGTAAAAGGATCAACGGTTCTGCCCAAAGACCTTTGATGGGAACCTGAGGCGTTTAAGGAGGGAAGCATGGAAGTCATGCTTTGATTACGATTTACCAATGATATTTCGGAGGAGATCTCCGCTTGTCTCACGGCAATATTATTGGACCGCGCATGCTCTATGCATTCCTGCAAAGTCCATTGCTTCTGGGCGATAGACACATGGCAGGTCAAAATAGGGATTAGCAGGCAAAAAAGGAGGCGAAGTCTCATTTCGAGTGGTATGAAATGTCAGGCAAATATAAGCAAACCCTTCCGCAGGGCTCAGTCGGAGTGGGCAACTACCTCTCTTACCTCCGGAATCATGCTTTTTAGAAGGTTTTCTATTCCCGACTTCAATGTAATGGTAGATGATGGACAGCCGCTGCAGGAACCTCTTAATGAAACGGTGACGATACCTTCGTGGTAAGATCGAAGCTTGATTTCACCACCATCCTGCTCAACAGCGGGCTTCACAAATTCTTCCAATATTTCCTCGATCCTGGCTTCCAATTCGGATGGCTCGGCTGGAGTTTCTGGTCTTTCCAATGATTCAGACTTTGATTTTTCAATTGCTGAATTTTCCAATGGATTGGAAAGAAAGACTCTGTCTCCCGACATCAGAAAAGATCGAATGTATTCCCTGATGATATTGGTGATTTCATACCAATCAATCTCTCCTTCTTTGGTGATGGTGATGAAGTTTGAAGTGATGAACACGGATTTTACACCCGAAAATTGGAAAAGCCCCTTTGCCAAGGGGCAGTCATCCGCTTCAGAAGGACTACTATATTCGACTGAGCCTTCAAAAAGTAACATTCTACTGGAGACAAACTTCAAGGCCTCTGGGTTAGGAGTCGATTCGGCATAAACATTCACTGGTACGGTATTCATAAAGATGTTTTATTTCGTGAGGTGAACAATCATACAGCGCTTTGGTTTCGATCCGTGATCTTGCGCCCGTTTACAGAATCAGTATTTTTCTTTCGCCATGCCGAAAATACCATGAAAAGGCAACCTGTGACCATGCCAAACACGAAGGTGAGCAACAAAACCAGGGCAAGGCTTGTGCCTTCGGCACTCCAAAACAAAAACCGCACTGGTACGGGCTCGGCATTTTGTAAGGCGAAAACCATAGCCAAGGTAATGAGGGCAAAGACTCCGATCAATCGTTTCATGGAAGAGTTTATTTGATCTAATTTTGTGGCGCCAAGTTAATCCAATTTATGGTCGGTATAAATGCAAATGAATTACATGATGGATATCGATAAGTTTTGGGGTGGTTCATTGAAGATTTCTGATTCCTCGACTTTTTCTAACCTTGCCTTGAGTGCATTTCGATATCAAGCAAAATACATCCCAGTTTACAGGGAGTTTGTTCGACTTTCGGGGGTAAATCCTGAACAGGTGAATGATCTGGACAAAATTCCCTTTCTTCCAGTGGAGTTTTTCAAAACACAAAAGATCCACGATGCGCTGAGAGAGCCCTCATGCGTCTTTCGAAGCAGCGGCACATCGGGATCAAGCACCTCATGTCATTATGTGGTGGATCCAGTCATTTACGAGCAGAGTTTCATGGAGGGTTTCAAGCGGTTTTATGGCAACCCTTCAGAATGGACCATACTTGCCTTGTTGCCGGGATATTTGGAGAGAGGCGACTCTTCCCTCGTTTATATGATGGATCGATTGATCAAGGCATCTAATTCTTCAGAGTCTGGTTTTTACTTAGATCAATTCGGTTCTTTGGCGTTTACTTTGGAATCTTTGCAAAACCAAGGCAAAAGGACGCTTTTGGTGGGAGTAACCCATGCGTTAGTCAGGTTCTTTGAAGAATATCCCATACGAATTCCAAAGGCTGTAATAATGGAAACGGGCGGCATGAAGGGTAGGGGAAGAGAGTTGGTCAGGGAGGAGTTGCATCAGAAAATTATGGAGGTAACCGGCGTTGCTTCGGTTCATTCCGAATACGGAATGACTGAATTGCTTTCGCAGGCCTATTCTCAGACGCATGGTCTTTTTCATGCACCTCCATGGATGAAAGTTTGCATTAAAAAAATACATGATCCAAAAGGACCGTTTGTGGAAAGCATCACCGGTCTCATTCATGTAATAGATCTGGCAAATATCCACTCGTGCTCGTTTATTGCCACAAAAGACATGGGCAGGGTGTTTGCCGATGGAGGTTTCGAGGTGTTAGGAAGGTTGGATGAAAGTGATTTGAGGGGTTGCAATATGCTCGTTTGATTCGACCGAAACAGTTTTTCAATAGGGTTATTGTTGTGATTTTTGGTATCTGGAAAGGTTGTGTCTCATCTCTTTGAGGTTTATTTAGAAAATTTTCTTATTTTCGTTCCAACCAACCACATGACCAACAAAAGAAGGGCTTTCCTCATCATCACTTCGGTTTCCACTGGCACATTATTGTCGGCTTTCCTTTTGAAGATGAGGTATGGCGAATTAGATTCGGATAAATACCTATGGTTGGGGACCAACTTGTTTATGGCTGTTGTGCTCATAGCCGGAATCGGTTGGATTTTAGTATGGCGAAAAAGACCTTGAATGCCCGGTTTACGGTTCTTGGATTTTCTACCAAACTTTTTTTTATCAAGGCTTGTTATTGCATTAAATGAACGGGAAAAACATATTGTTGTGGTGTCGTGAGCCCTCCTGGTGTCAGGGATTGCATCCGAATTTGTTTTCTGATGCTATTACCCTTATCCCAGTCTTTTGTTTTGACCCTCGGGAAAAGGAGTTTTTTAATGATAACCATCAATTTTCCGATTTCAATACCTCCCTGTTGGATGGTGTCTCCAGACTTCGCTCGGAGTTGGTCTCCAAAGGAAGTAACCTATTGGTTTCCAACGGCAATTATGAAAAAGTTATTCCCTCCTTGGCTAGGGTTCTTCAAGCCAATGAGGTGGTAACATTCCATCAGGGTACACATCACTCGGTTCTTGAAAACTTGGCCTCATTCCGAGCAGATTCAATCAATCAGGTTGCTTTCAATCTCAATATGCATTCCATCCGATTCAGATTGGAAGAACAAGCCAGCTTTGCTTTGCCCGGAAATTTTAATTTCCCACCTTTTCCAAAGATCAATCCAGGGCGAATTCCGTCTGCCGCATAAGGCTCATTAAGAGTACTTTGTGCTCTTATTTAGAATTCATCTTAATTTCATTCTGCTAGGATAAAATTGCATCCTGAAAAGTCAACAGATTTCAGGAAACTGCATAAAACTTTAGGCAAATGACAAAATTTGAATTCAACACCCGAGTCAGCCAACTTTACACCCCTTTGCGAAATTTCGCACTCAAGTTGACCCGAAATACAGAGGATGCATCCGACCTGACCCAAGAGACCATTACAAAGGCTTTTTATAACCGAGAGAAGTTTCGTGAAGGCACTAACATGAAAGCTTGGTTGTACACTATCATGAAAAATATTTTCATTAATAACTACAGGAGACAATCATCCGGTTTGGTGGTCACAGATGATACCGATAATCAATATTACATCAATTCGCATCCTACCCAGGATTACAATCGTGGTGAGCGTAAAATGATCATGCAGGAAATTAGCAGGGCCATAGCCAGCTTATCTTCCAATCTTCGGGTTCCATTTGAGATGGCTTTCAAGGGCTACAGGTATGACGAAATAGCACGGTTTATGAAGGTACCGTTGGGCACTGTTAAAATCAGAATCCACAACGCCCGAAAAAAGCTTAGAAGCCAGCTTAGGGATTATGATCCAGCGGCTGGAGCCTTGTAGCGGCTGGCGTCCTCCGTGAATATGTGGATGGGTTTTAGTTGTGCTTTTCTGATTAATTTTTTACCATTGCATTCACTTTAACCTAACTAAACCCAATCCAATACATGAAAAAAACTTTACTATCCTTATCTGCAATCCTGCTAACCACAGGGCTTATGGCACAGTCTGTTATCTACAGCAGTGGACCTGTTTTTGATTTGGCTGGCGGTGGTGCTGGTGGCGCCAATGCTTCTACTCTTCACGATGGATTTACCACTTACGGCGCTGGACATGCCCTTTCAACAGGCTATCGTGTTGCTGAAGATATTATTGTTCCTGCCGGTGAAACTTGGAGCATAGATTCGATTGCCTTCTTTGCCTACCAAACCAATTCAGGCAACACTTCAACCATTACCGAGGTGAATGTTCGTATTTGGAGTGGTACTCCTGGTGGTGCAAGCACAATTGTTTTTGGCGATTCTACCACCAACTTGATGTTAACCACCGATTGGTCGGGTACTTATCGTACTGGCGACTTCACTAGCACCACTTGTGCACCTGCTACTTGCGTAGCTAGGCCCGTTATGAGAAATGTCGCCTTTATTGGTACAACATTATCAGCGGGTACTTATTGGATTGATTGGCAAACCGGTGGTTCAACCACTTCTGGACCTTGGGCTCCACCAGTGAATTTGGGTGCTGGAAACACTACCACAGGAAACGCAAAGCAATATATTAACGACCCTGCAAGTCCTAGTTACACCACTTGGGTAGACCTGACAGATGGTGGCACTTTGACGCCTCAAGGATTGCCTATTGAGGTAGTAGGTTCTGTGGTGACCGGAGTTCAGGAGGTGAATGCAGCAGGAAATATTTCTGTTTTTCCAAACCCAATATCAAACAAGGCTACCGTTTCAATCAGCGGAACAACTTCAGAGCGTTTCGAATTTGTTGTTTTTGATATGATTGGTAATGTCGTTCGTTCCTATGATGATCTTGGAGCGGGTTCATTTTCTTTCGATCGTTCCGGTTTACAAAACGGAGTGTATTTCTATGAAGTGCGTGGCACAGACAATTCCATCAGAACTGGAAAAATGGTTCTTAATTGATTTCGACTGATCCCATAAAAAAATCCGGAGTATTCGCTCCGGATTTTTTTATGCTTTTAAATTCCCATCAATACTCATCTTCATTGAAAAAGAAGTCGTCCTTGGTAGGATAATCAGGCCATATTTCTTCTATGCTCTCGTAGGCTTCGCCTTCATCCTCCAACTCCTGAAGGTTTTCAATCACCTCCAAAGGAGCCCCTGATCGAATGGCATAGTCAATGAGTTCGTCCTTGGTTGCAGGCCATGGTGCATCTTCGAGGTGTGAGGCTAGCTCTAAAGTCCAGTACATAATTAGCGGATTTTGAAAGGTTGAACTTTTTGGTGTTTTTTGAAAAGGTTAGCAAAAATAACAAAATCAGCCACTTTTAGAACAAGTGCCGATAAAAGTTAGTTCTTTGGTTTCCAATTGATTTCTGCACCTCCGCGGTTTTTAAGTACAACCCTTGAGAGTACAAATAGGTAGTCGGATAGACGGTTCAGATAGGCTACTACAAGAGGTTCTACAGGTTCTGATTCAGATAAATGACAAACCAATCTTTCGGATCTTCGACAAACACATCTTGCAAGATGACACCAAGATGCATCTACATGTCCACCGGGGAGAATGAATGAAGTCAACTCTGGCAAAGAATCATTCATCTGGTCAATTTCAGATTCCAATAATGCGATATCATCCTGATGCAATTCGGGCAATTTCATTTTTGATTTTCCAGGATCGGCAGCGAGCAGGGACCCTATAGTGAAAAGACGGTCTTGAACTTCTCCAAGAACTTGGTATATGTTGTCATCGGCTGCATTTAAATCCCGCACCATCCCAACATAAGAATTCAATTCATCAACAGTGCCATACGATTCAATACGCAAATGATGCTTAGGAACCCGTGTGCCTCCAATCAATGAAGTTTCACCTTTATCTCCAGTCTTCGTGTAAATGCGCATACTGAGGTGTTTTGTTAGGCGGATATTTCTTGTTTTGATGCGCGGGTGATGCGATCATTGGGGAGGTCCGATTCAATCAGTCCGTCGCGAAGTCGGATGATCCTGTGAGCATGCCTTGCGATGTCTTCTTCGTGGGTCACAACGATGATAGTATTGCCCTTTCGATGGATTTCTTCGAACAACATCATGATTTCCGCCGAGGTTTTTGAGTCTAAGTTACCAGTAGGCTCATCCGCCAATATGATAGCAGGGTTATTAACCAAGGCCCTTGCAACAGCAACGCGTTGTCGTTGACCTCCGGATAACTCATTTGGTTTGTGTTTAACTCGATCGCCCAATCCCACATCCTGCAAGCATTTAAGTGCTCGATCCTCTCTATTGTCTTTGCTCACTCCTGCGTAAA
Organism: Bacteroidota bacterium; assembly: GCA_046302815.1. GTDB lineage: Bacteria > Bacteroidota > Bacteroidia > AKYH767-A > OLB10 > JALRAP01. The sequence continues at coordinate 12,281 of JBKCHO010000033.1, forward strand.
CCAATGGAAGTGCCACATTTTCCAGAGCGGTAGACCTTGGCAATAGATTGAAGGTTTGAAATACAAAACCGATTTCCTTGTTTCTAACCTCCGCAAGCTCATTGTCGGTCATTTCACTGACTCGAATACCTCGCAGCGTATATTCTCCTCCTGAAGGAGTGTCAAGGCAACCCAAGATGTTCATCAAAGTAGACTTTCCAGAACCGGATGAGCCCATGAGAGCCACATATTCGTTTTTGAATATGGTCGTGGAAACTGAGCGTAAGGCATGAATGGTTTCAGTTCCTACAGTATAGCGCCTGGAGATGTCCTTGAGTACGATGAGCGGTTCCATGGGGTAAATATAGTCAAATAGACAAGTAGACTTTCAATGAACACTCTTCTATCGCTATTGTTTGTGTACCTAGGATAAGTTTTAATTGAAAGACAGAAATTCAAAGGATCAAATCCTAATCCTAAAGTGCTCCTTTGAAAATCCTGGATTGAAAAAGACCATTCCGAAATGAAAAAAATCCACAGACATGGTAACCTTATCGTGGCTTGTGATTTCATTCCAAGCCTGTACCATACCCTTAGACCAGTTGATATCATCAAAAATGATGAATGAATTGTTGTGCATTCGGCTCAACATCATATTGAAATACCGGGTTGTTGCCTCGTGTGTATGATTGCCATCAATGTAAATGGCATCCACTCTTTCATTTG
>JBKCHO010000034.1:0-19831 GCA_046302815.1 Bacteroidota bacterium
GGTCCGGATGTATTCATCTGCTCGGGACAATCCATCTCCATCGGTACACCGGGAACGGCAGGATACACTTACACCTGGTCGCCTGCAACAGGCTTGTCCAATGCCAACACCGCCGTTACCAATGCCACCGGAACAAACACAGGAACATCTCCACTGAACAACACCTATATCGTTAATGTGAACGCATTCGGTTGCCAGGATGCCGACACCGTGGTGGTGCAGGTTCGACCCATTCCTTTGGCACAAGCTGGCGCCGACTCTACTCTTTGCGGTAGCGACACCTTGATTTTGGGAGTTGGTCCAACACCGGGATATATCTATTCTTGGAGTCCATCCAATGGATTGAGCAGCTCTAGTTCATCCAATCCTACATTGATTGTATCTAACAACAGCGGAACAACAACAATCCAGACCTACGGTGTTACCGCCACTTTAAACGGGTGCAGTGCTACGGACTCGGTTACGATCACCATCAATCCTCAACCGATTGTTCTTGCCAATGCCTTGCCAACGAATATTTGTGCAGGTGATACCGCCATCCTTGTTGCAACAGGTGCCACTAGCTACATATGGAAGAAGCAAAGTAATCCCGGTTTGATACTCGGGACAAATGACACCTTAATTGTGAATCCAACTGCAACCACCAATTATATCGTAACTGGAAACAATGGTTTCGGATGCGAAAACTCCGATACCATCAAGATTACGGTTTATCCTATTCCTGTAATCTTGGCCACATTATCGAATGATACCATTTGCAGTGGCGACACCTTGTTGCTCTCCGGATCGGGAGGATCCACTTACGCATGGTCGATTTTAGGAGGTGGAGTCATAGGTACATCCAACCCCTTGACCGCATTTCCATCTACAAATACCACTTATGTGCTTACTGGTACAAGTGTAGAGGGATGTTCATCCAATGACACGGTTTCCGTTGCTGTTAATCCAGGAGCAACTGCTAACATCATTAACGGCAACACCTCCGTATGTCCTGGCGTTACCGGGGTATTGTATTGGACGCCCAACTCCAACCTGAACTCCACATACACTTGGGTAGTCAACGGAGGCGTAATTGTATCGGGTCAAGGTACCGACTCCATACTAGTCGACTGGTCATCCACATCCGGAATAGGCACTGTTTCGCTCATTGAAACAACAATTGATGGTTGCCAGTCTCCAACACCAATCTCGCTCAATGTAACCATCAACATCATACTTACTCCAGCTACGCCCACTGGTCCACAAACATTGTGCTCACTTCAATCGCAGGGCATTGTTTATACAGCTCTCAACACACCCGGTTCAACTTATACTTGGACGGCAATAGGCGGGACGATTGTAGGTGGACAAGGAAGCAATTCCGTTACGGTTGATTGGAGCGTACAAGGTCCTCAAACCGTTTATCTATACTATGAAGAAAACAGCACCACCTCTACGAATGTATGTTTCGGCACATCCGACTCCATTACCGTAACCATTAATCCTTCTCCAAACACATCCGCAGTAACAGGCGATCAAGATGTTTGTATCGGTGAAGCGGGAGCGTACGGCGTTACATCCACCAACGGCAGCAGCTACACCTGGAATGTGGCTGGTGGTAATTTGACTAGTGGAAACGGATCCGCAACCATAAACACCTCTTTCCCTCAAGCTGGCAATGCAACCATCAGTGTTATCGAAACAAACTCGTATGGCTGTGTTGGAAACGCCGTGGTATTACCTGTTGTTGTCCATGAATTGCCCTTGGCCAATGCCGGACCCGATCAGTCTATATGCATTGGACAATCGGCGCAGCTCAACGCAACCGGAGGAAATACCTACCAATGGAGTCCTGCCACTGGACTCAATAACACCGGCATCAACAACCCTGTTGCAAATCCGAATTCCACCACTAGTTACATTGTGCAAGTAACCGACCAGTATGGGTGTAAAAACAATGACACCGTTCAGGTCGCCGTAAATCCTTTGCCAACGATAACAGTTACCCCAACTTCTTCCATCTGCATCGGATCATCCATTCCATTAAATGCAACTGGAGGAACCTCCTATGCTTGGACACCTGCAGGATCTTTGAGTAATGCAAGTTCATCTTCGCCATCGGCATCACCTGCCACCTCAACCGTTTACACCGTAGTTGTAACCGACCAAAATGGCTGTGTCGATTCGGCCAATGTTTCCATCACCGTAAACTCATTACCTGTAGCCACAGCTAATGGTGATACTACCGTTTGCAATGGTTCGAGTGTTGCATTCTCTGCTGGAGGAGGTATCAGCTACAGTTGGAGTCCTGCCACCAACCTAAATAACCCAAACATCAACAACCCTATTGCAACTCCAACATCTGCCACAACATACACGGTAATCGTAACCGATCAAAACGGCTGTACGGACTCCGAAGAAGTCATCGTATCTCTAAATGATGTTCCAACTGCATCCTTCTCCGTGGATGAAAATGTAACCACAGCCAGTTGTAAAGGAATTGAAGCAGCACTTATAAACACGAGCGAAAATGCCTTTAACTACTATTGGACCTTCCCTGACGGAACCGTTTCAACGGAAACGAATCCAACCGTGAGTTTGGGCCTAACAGGAACGGTCATCACGCTGGTAGCCCAAAATAACATTTGCTATGACACGCTCACTTTGAACTTCGATGCCCCTCTGCTCGATGTGCTTTTTGAAAACTTGGTGAATGTATTCACACCTAACGGAGATGGCAAAAACGATTGTTTCGAGCTGGGTGAGAAATTCGATTTCGATGGTTGCAGTGCCATACAAATTTTCAATCGTTGGGGAAGACCTGTGTTCACATCGGGCCCAGGAAAATACTGTTGGAACGGAAAAACTGAAAACACTGGTGAAGATCTTCCCGCAGGCACTTACTATATAACAGTTACCATTACAGATAAGTCCTACAAGGGAACAATTTCCTTAATACGCTGATTCAATAAAACCAAACCATATATGAAAACCCGCCTCTTGACAGCATGTATCATGCTGTCGATTATGATTACCGGCACAAGCTCTTTTTCTCAAATTGTCACTAATGAAAGTTTTGATGTAACGCCCTTCCCTTCCGGGGGGTGGACTAACTCAGGAACGGGCAGCCTTTGGGTTCAACGCACCAATGGAACCAACCCAACATGTACGCCGCATTCGGGAGCGGCCATGGCCCGCTTCTCATCGAATCAACAGCCAAGTGGCACACAGGACTTTTTCTACAGTCCGGTCATTGACTACTCTTTCACACAAGGAGCAACACCGTATTTCAGTTTTTGGGTGTACCGCGAAAGTAGCAGTACGGCAGGGGATAGCATCACCATATTCGTGAACAATACTCCATCCGTAACTGGTGCCGTTCGCATCGGCGGCGTGGCTCGAAGCCGTTTCTTTACATTACCCAATCCTGAACCAGCCAACGGCTGGTATCAATACTCCTTCAACATACCGGCCTCTTTCAACACCAACACCAATTATATTATACTTCGTGGAACCGCGCGAGGGGGAGGTAATATTTATGTGGATGATTTCAGCTACTCCTCATATCCAACTCCATGCAGCGGAACTCCAACTCCCGGAACAGCATCATCATCTGTTGGTAATATCTGTGGAGGAGTTGGCAGCACGAACCTTTCATTGAGTGGGGCCTCTTCCGGACTTGGCATCAGCTATCAATGGCAATCGGCACCTTCCGATTTAGGTCCATGGACAGATTTTGGTTTGAATGAAGACAACATTAACAGCGGAACTATTACCAGTACCACATGGTTTCGTTGTTTGGTGTCCTGTTCTTTTTCCCTGCAAGCCGATAGCACTTCTCCTGTGGAAGTAACTGTATCAAGCTCACCCGCACCTATTGTATCCGTTAGTCCCAATACGAATGTTTTTTACTGTACCAATTCGGCACCGGTTTTGTTGGTTGCGTCAGGAGCGAGTTCTTATTCATGGAGTCCGAATATTGCATCAAGTACCATTGGCGACAGCGCCTTGGCCGCTCCAACACAAAATACAGTCTACACCATCATTGGTTTGGATGCAAGTGGATGTGCCGACACCACAACGCTGAATGTTCAAGTGCGCATCTCACCGAATGTGAATGCTGTAACAAACAACGACTCCATTTGCTTTGGTTCCACTACGAACCTACAGGCTTTTATCCAAGGTGGTGGATTTGGAATCCAATATCAATGGTTGCCTGGACCCTTGTCGGGAAATAATCAAACAGTCAGTCCAACAAACACAACCACCTATGTTGTTACGGCAACCAGTCAGCAAACAACATGCAGCAACAGGGATTCGGTTACCATATATGTAGAACCATTGATTGTCTCGGGATTTACCTTCAATGTGAATGGCACTATAGCCACTTTTACAAACACCTCTTCAGGTGGTACTAACTATTTTTGGGACTTTGGTGATGGAAGCTTTAGCACGGATTCTGATCCATTTCATGCCTATGCTTTCGACGGCACTTATACGGTTACCTTGATTGTTGGGAACGCTTTTTGTCCGAACGACACCATCTCCCAAACAGTAACCATCTTCACCACCTCGATTGAGGAAAACAAAAGCGCCTCTTTGCTCATTTCACCAAATCCAGTTAACGATATCCTAAGGATAAATTGGGAACTAGGCGCCATTCAACTGCTGGAAATATTTGATGCGAGAGGATCTCTGGTTTTATCAAAAGATTGCGAATACGCAAAAAGCTTAGAGTTGAATTTGAGTGCATGGCCTTCGGGCGTATACAACGCCATAGCCTCAGGCAAATCGGGCAGATGGGTTAGAAGATTCACGAAAAACTAACTTCGGTCTACTATAAGTACCAAAAAGCCTCCTATTTCAAAGGAGGCTTTTTCGTTTTAAACAGGACGGATGTTTGATGTATAACCCATTTGGCTTTCATAGAACACCTGCCATCAATAGCAAGGCGATAACGACCAAGAACAATCCTACAAAAGATTGAACAAAACCGAAAGTGGTTTTCTTCAACAATCTGGTACCTACGACAGATCCGATCAATGCGCCCACCACTGAAAAAATCATAGGATGAATCATTTCATGATGAATCAAAATTGACATACCGGAGGCATAACTTCCCAATCTCGTAATATCTATCAAGCATGCGATAGCAGCCGATGTGGCCACAAAAGCATTCTTATCCATTCCCGATTTTATAAGAAACGCGGACCGCAGCGCCCCCTGGTTCCCAGTGAGTCCTCCGAAAAATCCGCTGATAATGCCTCCCAATGGCATCCAATTAAGTGGAAAGCTTAGACTTTTGACCGAGGGCAGATATTCCAATGAAACGAAAACCAATATTAGCATCCCGACTAACATTTTGAGCAAACTGGTTTCCATCTCATAGCCCATCCACTCATATTTAAACCATGTTGGCAGAGTTCCTATTTTCAATAAAACCAATGACCCCAACAAAGAGGCAACAATGGCGGGTGATCCAAATCGGAGAAGTACTGCCTTATGGATGTTTTGGTATGTCAAGCCGACTTTCAACAAACTGTTGAGCAGATGAACCATTCCTGTTGCTGCAATGGCGGTAGGTGGTGGAAACCAAATCAACATGACCGGCATCAACAAAGTTCCCAATCCGAAGCCTGAGAAAAAAGTCAACAGAGCCGCCGAAAATGCAACTAGAAAAAGTATGATATCCATGGCGACCATTCGTAAGGAGATTATTAAAATGCGAGATGAAGACCAGCTGTTACAGATCTGCCTGGTGCGGCGAGCCCTGAGCCAAATGTTCTATATCGAGTATCCAGAATGTTCTCCAGGCCGAGGCTGACTGTATATGCTTTCAAAAAAGTATATTTTGTTTTTATACTATAAATATGCCATGAGGGAGCATAAGGGTTACCCGACTTGTCTTTGGCAAAAAGATGAAGGTTGTCTAAATACTCCGTAGGCATATCCTCAAATCGGATCTTACTCGAAAAATCAAGTGCAAGCTCTGCATGAAAACTCTTTTTTCTATAGGCAAGTTTGACCGTGCCGAAAAAGGGTGTTGCATGCCGCAATGGTGCAGTAGTTCCATCATCTAGCTCTTCTTCTCCTTTTTGGTAATTCAACGATGTCTTTAATACCCAGTCCGTGTGCAACGCTGCCGAAACATTCAGATGCGCACCATAAACTTTTGCTTTTGCTGAATTCTGAATGGCTTGTACTTTTCTATTGTTACCATCGTACAAGATGCTGTCCAAACCATTCAATTGAAAATCTCTTCTCACCATGGCATCATCCAACCAGGTATGGAATGCTGAAAAATCCAGATGTATTTTTTCTTTGATACTTCCGTTTATACCCAATTCGAAGTTCCATGCATATTCTGGGTCCAAATCTGGATTGGGAACAACAACAGATGTTTCGGAAATATCAAAGACCTTGCCCATATCATCCACATTAGGTGCTCTAAAGCCGGTTGAACCAGTCGATGTGAATTGCCAACGATCGGATAGTTGATAGTTCCAGCCCAAAGACCCTGTGAGCGCCATGTTATTCAAATCGGCTTTGGTGAATGGGAAGGGATAAAATGTCGTGTCGAATTGTGCCTTCAATGAGAATCCATTCCATCTTGCCCCTGCCGTTAGGACGGAACGAAGTCCAAGCTCAAACTCTACTGTCAAATAACCAGCGAATGAACTCCAATCCGAATCAGGATAACGAGAAGGTCCATTTACAGAAATTCCCGATGAAATGTCCTTGTTAGTCCCCGCTGATTCAACCTTATTGGCTATGAATTCCAATCCGTAATGCAACTCGAAATAATTCCGAAAATTTTTTCTGAAATCAATGTTGGCAGAGAATGCATCCACATTTTCAACTCGATTTCGCAAAACAAAATCTCCAAAATTCCGATCGTTTCTACTTTCCTTGAAGCGCTGCCATGCAGCTTGAATTCTCATTTGATCGTATTCGCTGCCATCGCCTGTGTGCTCAAAAGAGGCGCGGGCCATCATCCACTGTTGCGGTCCATAATACCACTCTGCACTTGAAGGAAGCCCAGATTTAGATGTGCGAATCAAGCGATCATATCTAGAGTAGCTTCCTGTTGCGCTATAATAAAAACCGACATCTACTACAGACTGTTCTGATGGTATCCATTTGAATCTGGCATTCATGTTATCTTGATAGTATCCGGTATTTCTTTGCAACAATGGATTTTCATTAGCCACCACCTTATCGGTATCATTCTCTCTTACCACATAAAACCCGTTCAAGTAATCCTCCGGACCCTTCGAACCCATTCTTAAATCATCATAATCGAAATGGGTATAGGAAAGTAAAAAGGCGGACTTCCTTCCACCAACAGAGGCATGTGCATGGATAGTAGATTCGTTGTTGGCCGAGGCATATCGGTAAGAGGCCTTGCTTGAAACCAACAAAGAGTCGTTTGTACTCAAATAAGGTGTATGTGTTTGGAATAACATGACCCCTCCAATGGCATCGCTTCCGTACAATACACTGCCGGGGCCAAAAAGCACTTCCGTTTTTTCAATTGAAAATGGGTCGAGTGAAATTACATTTTGCAAATTACCACTACGGAATATGGCTGTGTTCATCCTAACGCCATCCACACTGTAAAGCAACCTGTTTGCTGCAAAACCCCGAATCATAGGACTACCCCCTGCCTGTTGACTTTTCTGAATGTATACACCGCCCGTCAAACCAAGCAAATCGGCGGCGGTTTGCGTTTGCGCCAATTGTACTTGTGCCGGAGTAATGGAAATAACCTGGAATGGTGTTCGATTGGAAGATGTATTCCACTTTGTTGCAGAAACAACAAGTTCATCCAAACTGATTCCGGAAACTACCATTCTCAAAGCAAATCCGTTGCGTTCTAATTCATCATAGGAGCGTGTTTCCGTCTTGTATCCGAGCAATCGAAACTCGATCCTTTCAGATCCTGCAAAAGCAGTCAAATCTGCTTGACCTTTGGTATTCGTCACTGTGGTGGCAAATGGCTTTTGGCTGGAAGCTGTCACGAATTCCAAAGGCATGGAAGTGGCCGAATCCCTGACCACTACTATTTGGGAAAACCCTTTTTGAAAGCAGCCTGAAAAGACAACCCATAGCAGTAGCAAATGGAAAAGTGGCAAACGCATCACACAAAAATAGTTAGCAGAATAAGAGGAATTGGGATAATTTAGCGCAAATTAGAAGTAAAGCCATGAAAATAGCCGTCGTTGGTGCCACAGGCATGGTAGGCAGCATAATGCTACAGGTTTTAGGGGAGCGTGGATTTCCTTTCCTCGAACTTATTCCCGTTGCAACTGAAAAGTCGGTGGGTGGACAGGTGAAATGCTGCGACAAGGACTATGTCATTATAGGCATGGCGGAAGCTGTTTCCAAAAAACCCGACATCGCACTCTTTTCCGCCGGAGGTGGAACTTCGCTCGAGTGGGCACCTAAATTCGCCGATCAAGGTACCATTGTTATTGATAACTCGTCGGCCTGGCGAATGGATCCGAATAAAAAACTAATCGTGCCCGAAATCAATGGTGCTTTGTTGGAACCAACAGACCGAATAATAGCCAATCCCAACTGCTCCACCATACAAATGGTCGTGGCGTTATCGCCGCTACACGAACGCTACAAAATCAAGCGCATCGTAGTGTCCACATACCAATCCGTAACAGGCACTGGTGTGAAAGCCTTGAAACAATTGGAGGAAGAAACAAAAGGAGGCTGCGCCGATATGGTTTATAAATATCCAATTCATCGGAATGTTATACCACAATGCGATGTCTTCTTGGATAACGGTTACACCAAAGAAGAAATGAAGTTGGTTCATGAAACCAGAAAGATACTCGGAGATGAACGGATTCATATAACAGCTACCGCCGTCCGTGTTCCTGTGAAAGGCGGCCACTCCGAATCGGTGAATGTTGAATTCGAAAAGCCCTTCGATTTAAATGATGTAAAAAATTTGATAAAGGAAACTGCCGGAGTGGTATTGATAGACGATCCTGAAAACTATTCATATCCAATGCCACTATATGCGGAAGGGAAAGATGATGTTTTTGTTGGCCGTGTTCGTCGTGATGAAAGTGTTGAAAACGGACTCAACTTGTGGATTGTAGCAGACAACCTGAGAAAAGGCGCTGCCACAAATGCAATACAAATAGCAGAGCTTTTGGTAAGCAAGGGCCTTGTAAAGACCAAACCCCTTCGATAAACAAACTACTTCTTCTTTGAGGAGAGCGGGTTGGCTAAGCCAGAATATCCTTTCAAATCCATCTTGATGGATCCAACCAGAATTTCGGCCTGAGCACGAACCACAATCCGGTTGGCATCATCTGATACCCAAACCGTCATATCCTCCTCTTCTTTGAACACTCGTCCTTGCAAGAGCATTGGACGAAATTTAATGCAATTAAATGTGCCAAGCTTGGTTTTAAGGGTCTCTTTACCGAGATATTTGATAGTCATAGAGAAGACCTCATCATCCAAATAGGCTTTAAAAGGAAACGACTGACCAGGCTTGGCGTTAGTAAAGTCCAGGTTACGGGCATAATAAAAAGCTGAAACCAAGTCCTGCACATTTTCAGGCACAGGTATCGTAGCGGTATTCGACTTTGCTGTGCGATTATGATGATCAAATGAGACATCCTGGTTTTTAACATAGCCTCCCTCATCAATGCGTCGCACAAAAATCCATGGAATTAGCGCCATGGTATCAATATAGCTTTCATAACGGTCGCGAACCTTGAAAAACCAATCGAATGCTCCTAGCGTCCTTCCGGTACCAACAACATGAAAGGTTGGACGGTTGTTTACTTGATAAATAGTTGGCTTAATGTGTAAACGAGCCTCTCCTGCATCAACCAGTCCGTAATGTATCCGGTAATCCAATGTCTCACCTGGTTTGAAAGCATTATTGGCAACAGTGCGGAAATCTGCTTGGCCGTTCACTTCAGTAAATGAAAACAAACAGATTGTGAAAAATGCGATTAAACGAAATGATACAAGGTCCATCGTGCTGTGATAGTTTATTACCATCTACTCACCAAATTCTATGCCGAATGGCCATCCGAAGCATCTGGCGCCTCGCCATTAGTCTCGTTGTCAACATCATAGGAGGCCTCGCTATCATCTGAAAGTGACATTTCTTCAACCGCAGAAGCACCTGACTCTGTGTCTCGTGAATCTGAAGCTGTAGGCAATTCATCTAATGGTGCATCCATCAAATCCATGGGGATTCCAATTTCACTGATTGCACCAGGTTGAATATCCTTGAGCTTGGGCAAATCCTTGACGGAGCGTAAGCCGAAATGATCCATAAAATTTTTACTCGTCGAGTATAAAATAGGCTTACCCGGACCATCGCTTTTGCCTGATATGACGATGAGGTCTTTTTCCAATAGCTTTTGAATCGAATAGTCGCAGCTAACTCCCCTTATTTGTTCCAGCTCTGGCTTGGTTATAGGCTGCTTGTATGCGATGATGGCCAAGGTTTCCAAGGCAGCCGTAGACAACCTCTTCTTCTCTTTGAGCTGAAGCATGACATGAATAGCGGAATGATAATCCTTTTTGCTCAGGAATTCATAGCCACCCGCAATTTCATTCAGTTCATAGGAGAAATCATCGTCTACATACTTCTGCTTGATTCTTGATACTGCATCCGTTATGTCTTCGCGTGTCAACTCCCAACCATATGCGGCTTTGAGGCACGAAATGATTTCATCGGCAGATACTGCAGATTCACTGGCGAAAATGAGGGCCTCTACATTTTGGTCTAGCTGTCTCATATGAAAACGGATATAAAAGATTTATATGAACTGTTGTTTTTATAATACCACATTTACTATCCGACCTGGAACCACAATAACCTTTTTAGGTGGATTGCCGTCAAGCCATTTGGACATCTCTTCCGCAGCCAAAACCGATTTTTCGACATCGGATGGGGTCATCGCCTTAGGCAAAACGATCTTGAACCTGGTTTTACCATTGATGGAAACCGGATATTCAAAGTCATCCTCGACCAAATGGCGCTCGTCATATTTCGGATACGGAGCCGTGGTCACCGATGTTGTGTGCCCCATGCGAGCCCACAACTCCTCAGCAAGGTGAGGTGCAAAGGGCGAAATCAAAATGGTCAAGGGCTCCATGATGCCGCGCTTATTGCATTTCAAATCGGTAAGCTCATTGACGCAAATCATGAAGGTACTTACGGATGTGTTGAAAGAAAATCGTTCCATATCTTCCGACACCTTCTTGATTGCCTTATGTAAAGTTTTGAACTCCTCCTTGGAAGGCGCATCGTCTGAAATAACGAAGTTTCCATCGCGAATGAACAACCTCCAAAACTTGCGCAGGAAGTTGCTTACACCTGTGATGCCATTGGTGTTCCAAGGTTTGCTTTGCTCAATGGGTCCGAGAAACATCTCGTACATACGCAAGCAGTCTGCGCCATATTGCTCGATAATGGAATCGGGACTTACCACATTCCATTTCGACTTGGACATTTTTTCTACTTCATGACCACATATGTATTTCCCATCTTCCAAAATAAATTCGGCATTTGCATATTCCTCGCGCCACAACTTGAATGCTTCTACATCAAGGACATTATTGTGAACGATATTCACATCCACATGCAAAGGCACAGTATCGTGTTGGTTTCGCAAGCCATGGGAAACGAAAATATTTGTTCCGTTTTTCCTATACACAAATGAGGATGTCCCCTGAATCATTCCCTGATTGATCAGTTTTCTTGCAGGCTCATCAACAGGAACAAGTCCTAAATCAAACAGCACTTTAGTCCAGAAGCGGACATACAGCAAATGACCAGTGGCATGTTCAGCACCGCCCATGTACAAATCCACATCACGCCAATATCCCATAGCATCGGTGGAAGCCATTGCCAAATTGTTATTGGCATCCATATACCTCAAAAAATACCAAGACGATCCCGCCCAACCTGGCATGGTGGTATGTTCGTATTCGTATTTGTCTTTGTACTTCCATCCTGTCGCACGAGCCAGAGGAGGCTCTCCCGATTCAGTAGGAAGAAACTTATCGACTTGGGGCAATACCAACGGAAGTTCATTTTCTTCCATCGCGTAAGGAATGCCATCACGATAGTAAATGGGAATAGGTTCGCCCCAATAACGCTGACGACCAAACACGGCATCACGCAATCTAAAGTTAACTTGTTTGTCCCCATGCCCACCTATCACAATACGATCTATCGCAACAGCGACAGCCTCTTTTACTTTCAATCCATTGAGGAATTCACTATTGGCAAGCACTCCATCCTTGGCCTCGTAAGCCTCCTTACCAATATCGCCGCCAAGCACAACTTCCCTTACGGGGATTCCAAAATGACGAGCGAAAGCGTAGTCGCGAGCATCGTGAGCCGGAACAGCCATTACCGCTCCTGTGCCATAACCCGAAAGAACATAGTCTCCAACCCAAACAGGTATTTTCTCGCCTGTGAATGGATGAAGGACGAATCCTCCGGTAAAAATGCCTGTTACTTTTTTTACTTCAGACATCCGCTCCCGGTCTGAACGGTTTCGTGCATGCTGAACATACGCCTCAACTTCAACTTTTCTATCTGATGTAGTAATCTCACCAACTAGCTCATGTTCGGGCGCCAATGTCAGAAAGGTAACTCCAAAAATGGTATCAGGTCGTGTGGTGAAAACTTCTATGGTTTGTTCCGCCTTGTTTTCTGTAAATGTCTTGAATCGGACCAAGGCGCCTTCCGATCTACCGATCCAGTAGCGCTGAGCTTCCTTGATAGAATCGGACCATTCTATTTTTTCAAGACCGTCAAGCAACCTCTCCGCATAAGCGGATATGCGGAGGCTCCATTGCTTCATCTTCTTGCGCTCTACAGGATAGCCTCCTCGCTCAGAAAATCCATCCTTCACCTCCTCATTGGCAAGAACCGTTCCCAGTGCGGGACACCAATTGACTACCGCATCACTGAGGTAGGCCAAACGATAGGACAATAATATGCGTTGTTGTTTTGATTCATCAAAAGACTTCCATGAATTCGCATTGAAATGCTCGGTGGTGTCGCATGCAGCCTCTACCAACAAATTGCCGTTCTTGTTGAATTCGGAGATCAATGTATCCACAGGTTCAGCCTTACCCGATTGCTTGTTAAACCAAGAGTTGAAAAGCTTCAGGAAAATCCATTGGGTCCATTTGTAATAGGATGGTTCGCATGTGCGTATTTCCCGACTCCAGTCGTATGAGAAACCAATGCGGTCAAGCTGTGAACGATATCTCTCAATATTTTGAAGCGTAGTAACTGCAGGATGTTGTCCTGTTTGTATGGCATATTGCTCTGCAGGCAGTCCAAAAGCATCGTACCCCATGGGATGAAGCACATTGAAGCCTTTGTGCCTTTTGAAGCGAGCTAAAATGTCAGAGGCGATGTATCCTAAGGGATGACCAACATGAAGTCCGGCTCCCGAAGGATATGGGAACATATCCAAAACATAATACTTGGGAAGAGTCGCATCCTCCTCAACCTTATAGGTGTGTTGCTCTTTCCAATTGCGCTGCCAGCGTGCCTCTATTTCCCAGAAATCGTATTCCATATCGGTAATGCAGGGTCTATTAATGGGTTTTGATGTTGATTTTCAGACACCTGCGAAGGATTGCCCCTTCGCTGAAACAAGGGCGTTTCGGAAGGGACACGAAGATAACAAAAAGCAGGGGTACCCCGACCTGAAAACCAGACAGAAGCAGTGGTAAAAAGCATACTTTTGCAGCATGTCAGATTCGAGCACCCCATTGGCTAGAAAAGCCCTGATGACATCTTATGTTTCCACGGTGGTTAGCATTTCATTGGTGTTGTTCATGTTGGGTGTACTAGGTATTTTGGTCATGCATGCCCAACAGATTACCAATTATGTTCGCGAGAATCTGCAGTTGTCGGTAACAATCATGCCAGAGTCAAAAGAAGAGGACATCAAAAGCCTCATGGAGGTATTAGGAAAATCCGAAGCAGTAAAAGAAGTAAAACTGGTTACCAAGGAACAGGCTGCCGAAGAAATGAAGAAGGAGCTGGGAGAGGATTTTGTTTCTTTTCTGGGATACAATCCGTTGTTAACCTCTTTGGATGTCAAATTGAATGCCCCTTTCACCGATGCAAAGTATGTGTCAGCATTCAAGGAAAAACTTTCTGGCTACCCCTTAGTCAAAGAGGTTGCCTATCAACAAACATTGGTCGACAGTATCAATAAAAACATCCAAACCTTTACCTTGGTTATTTTAGGATTCAGCTTACTCCTTGCCATTGTAGCCGGAGCACTCATCAACAATACCATACGGATTGCCCTTTACTCCAAAAGACTTGTCATCAAAAGCATGCGTTTGGTTGGAGCCACCAATGGTTTCATACTAAAACCCTTTTTGATAAATGGCGTCCTGCAAGGTTTGTACGGTGCATTGATTGCAAATGCCCTACTAGCCATCCTATTGCTCTATTCTGGACGCGAAATCCCAGATCTTGGCAACATCACCAATCTGGAAATGGTTGTGCAGCTTATGGCCCTACTTTTGATTGCCGGCATGTGTATATCCGGCATTAGTACATTTGTAGCTGTAAACAGGTATCTCAGAAAAAACGCCTCCGAACTCTTTTAACACCAACTCCCGATGTCAAAAAAAGAAACCACCAAGAATACCGGATTTGCATTCGGAAAAGAAAACTACCGCATCATGTTGATCGGTATCGCTCTTATCGTCGTTGGATTCATCCTGATGGCAGGTGGAGGCACAGATGATCCGAAAAAATTCAGCGAGGATATCTTCAGCTTCCAACGAATCACCCTGGCTCCAATTTTGGTGCTTTCCGGTTTCGTGCTGGAAATTTATGCCATACTGAAAAAACAAAAGGATTGATCCTTCCATGACCGTACTCGAAGCCATCATTCTTGGCATTGTCGAGGGATTAACCGAATTTTTGCCGGTTTCCTCTACCGGCCATATGATCATCGCATCATCACTCATGGGAATTGCTGAAGAGGGCTTCACCAAAACTTTCACAGTGGCCATTCAGCTTGGAGCGATTCTATCGGTTCTATTTCTCTATTGGAAACGATTTTTTCAGAGCGTCGACTTCTATTATAAATTGTTTGTCGCATTCCTTCCGGCCGCCTTCTTTGGTTTTCTTTTCGGTGATTTCATCGACAGCCTTCTGGGCGATGTAACAGTTGTGGCGATTGCTCTGCTGGCAGGAGGTATTTTCCTTCTCTTTTTGGATCGATTACTACCCGAAGAAAAAGGAGAAGACAAAAAAGAAATGGATTATAAAACCGCTCTTGGAATCGGATTGTTCCAAGTCATCTCTATGATTCCAGGTGTATCTCGCTCTGCCGCTACCATAATCGGAGGGATGTTCCAGGGCCTTTCACGAAAATCAGCCGCCGAATTCTCCTTCTTTTTGGCAGTACCTACCATGTTCGCAGCTACAGCTTACAAAATGTTGAAGTTTTACCAATCAGGAGAGCTCATGCAGCATGGAGCAGAGCACCTTCATTTGCTAATCATTGGCAACCTTGTGGCATTCATAGTGGCCATTTTGGCCATCCGATCTTTCATTGGCATTGTGACCAAATACGGATTGAAGGTTTACGGCTATTATCGTATTGCCGTTGGACTAACCATCCTCATCCTTTTGTTCGCTGGCGTAGATCTTAAAATCGTTGACTGATCCCATCGACTACAACGAAGGAGCGGTATTGCTGTTAAACAAGCCGTTGGGTTGGACATCATTCGACCTGGTTAAAAAAATCCGCAACCTGACCAAAGCCAAGAAGGTGGGCCATGCTGGAACGCTTGATCCTTTGGCATCCGGGTTGATGATATTGTGCACGGGCAAAATGACCAAGCAAATAGACTCCTACCAAGGAATGGTAAAGGAATATACTGGCACTTTTGTCCTTGGCGAGACTACCGCATCGTACGATCGCGAACAGCCCGTTGAACAAACTTGGCCTTACGAACACATACAAAAGGAGATGGTTTTGGACGCCGGCAAAAAATTCATGGGTCGTATCCAACAAACCCCTCCAGCACATTCCGCAATCAAAGTGGATGGTAAGCGCGCTTACGAATTGGCAAGAAAGGGCGAAGAAACAGGTATCAAATCCAGGGAGGTTGAAATTTTGGAATTCGAGTTCACTTCCATAGAACTGCCGCTGGTGGCTTTTAGGGTTGTTTGTTCCAAAGGAACCTATATCCGATCGTTGGTTTACGACCTTGGCAAATCGCTTAATTCAGGAGCCGTTTTGGAGTCGCTGATTAGGACCCGAATAGGAGATTTTCACCTGGATCAGGCTAAGAATGTGGCTGATTTTTTACACAAATAAGGCGGCTTAGGGTATTGCCTCACTTTTAAACAGCCTGTTTATGAAGCAATCTGCTAAAATTCAGCATTATGCGGCGGATTTTGGGCATTGGTGCCTTATCTTTGCAGCCCGATAAAGAAATCCGTAAATCTCTTTACACTCAAATATGAAGCTTTCCCAATTCAAGTTTTCAGTCAGCGATAGTCTCCTAGCCAACCACCCTTCAGCCAACCGCGATGAATCGCGTTTGATGGTAATCGACCGTGCCACCGGCAAAATTGAACACAAGGTGTTCAAAGACATCATAAATTATTTCGGCGAAGATGATGTTTTGATAACTAACAACACCAAGGTTTTTCCTGCCCGCCTTTATGGTAATAAGGAAAAGACTGGAGCCAAAATCGAAGTCTTCCTGCTTCGCGAATTGAACCGCGAAAGCAAGCTGTGGGATGTGTTGGTGGACCCGGCCCGCAAAATCCGAATCGGAAACAAGCTTTATTTCGGCGACGATGATTTGTTAGTTGCTGAAGTCATAGACAACACCACATCGAGAGGCCGAACCCTTCGATTCCTTTTCGATGGCACACCAGATGATTTCCGCAATGCCGTTGAAATCCTAGGAAACACCCCTCTTCCAAAATATATCAAGCGCAAAGCCGAGCCTGCCGATAAAGACCGTTACCAAACAGTTTACGCCAAGCATGAGGGCGCTGTAGCCGCCCCAACGGCAGGATTGCATTTCAGCAGAGAACTGCTCAAGCGCATGGAATTAAAAGGAGTGAACATTGCCGAAGTAACTCTCCATGTTGGCTTGGGAACATTCCGCCCCGTTGAGGTGGAGGATCTCACCAAGCACAAAATGGATTCTGAGCAATTCATGATTTCAAGAGAGGCTGCAGATATTGTAAACCGTGGTAAATTCAAAAAGAGAAGAATTTGTGCAGTTGGCACCACCAGTATGCGCGCAGTGGAATCCTCCGTTTCCACCCTTGGCGAATTGAAGCCCGCCTCAGGTTGGACGAACAAATTCATTTTCCCTCCTTATGATTTCAGTGTGGCCAATTGCATGGTGACCAACTTTCACATGCCTGAGTCTACTTTGCTGATGATGACCGCTGCATTTGGAGGCTACGACTTGATCATGCACGCCTACAAAGTTGCTATCAAAGAAAAATACCGTTTCTATAGCTACGGCGATGCCATGTTGATCCTTTAATGGAAAAACAAAAGCCTTTGAAAAAATTTGCGCTCATCGTTGGTGGCGGAAAAGGACTAAGGTTCGGTGGCGATATTCCAAAACAGTTTCAGATACTGCAGGGCAAGCCCGTGCTTTTTCATTCAGTGGAGCTTTTTGCTCGTGAAGCCGATGAGGTGATTCTAGTGTTACCCTCAAGTCATTTTGATTTTTTCCATGAGCTGGTTTCCAAATACGATTTGAATACCGATTCTGCACCCTTTGCCTTGGTTTCAGGTGGTGACACTCGAACGCAATCCGTTTTGAATGGCCTCAAAGCATTGAAGGGTCCAGGTGTTGTGGCTATTCACGATGCGGTTCGTCCTTTGGTGACCACTAAACTCATAAGCGAACTTTTTCAAGCGGCTATAGAGTCTGGTGGTGCCATACCCGTGTTACCCGTGAGAGACTCCCTTCGGAAAAAAGAGCAAAACCATTCTGTTGCCGTGAATCGGGAAGATTTTGTTGCAGTACAAACACCTCAGTGCTTCCATTTGGAATTACTGAAATCAGCGTATGAACGGTTCGGGAAATTGTCTTTTACGGATGATGCATCCCTTTTCGAGATGGCAGGAGGCCATATACGGCTGATGGATGGTGAGCAAAGCAATATCAAGATCACCTATCCCGAAGATTTGGTTTTTGCAGAATCGATATTGACTGTTCGTGAAAAAAATTAACCTCTGCAACCATGTTCTGCGTCATTTATATTTTCCAAGTGAAGCCGGGCAAGAACCATGATTTCGAGCGTACATGGTCTGAATTGACGGACGCATTGTACCGACATGCAGGCAGCTTGGGATCCAAACTACACAAATCCGGTGAAGATCGATATATGGCCTACGCCACCTGGCTCAACCAACAAAGCTGGGAAAATTCAACCGAGAAGCTACCGGCATGGGCCTTGGCCATACGCGACAGAATGAAGGAGTCATGCCAATTCGTAGAGACTGTTTTTGCAGGAAATGTCCTGAAGGATCTTACCAAAACAGGCTTGCTTTAAAATCCCATTCTCCGCTGCCATTGAAGTGAAATCGATTGCAATCAGATCGTTTTCGACAATTTCTACCCAAACGATCCGTTATCTGTTTTTCAATATCAACAAATCCTTGTTGATATTCGATTAATCCACTATATTAGATTGTAAAAGGGAATAGTTAACATTGTTGAAGTGAAGCGCCTATTCAAAACATACCGTCACGCCATTATGTTGGTCATTTTGTTGACCTCGCTATTGATGTCATGGACGGCGGCGCCCGTATTGGGACAAACGAAAGCTGAAAAACAACCCGTACTCGATCCTATTCCAGGGCTCGTATCCAGAGAGCATGAAATCCGCGCAGGGCTCTTATACGATGTGTCTAAAAACACCATCGTTTGGGAAAAGGATATGCATTACGCATACCCCATCGCATCGCTCACCAAAATGATGGTGGCGTTGTTGGCCATGGAAGATATCCTCGCTGAAAAACGAGACTGGTCTGACGAAATCACCGTTACCCGCTCATACAAGAAAAGTCCGCGTAGCCGAAAAGTCATCACCACTCAGGAAACATATACCTTGGAAGGACTCGTACAATTGGCCATGATTCCATCCAACAACCTTGCCTGTGCGGATATTGCCAAGCATTTGAATGGAAGCATAGAAAATTTCGTTTTACGAATGAATCAACGAGCCATATCGCTGGGTATGAATAGCACCTTTTATTCAAACCCATCCGGGTTGCCCGGATTGGTAAAAGAAATCGATAACAGTGCATCCCCGCGTGACCTACTGAAGTTGGCACTAGAGCTTCTTAAGCACGAGGATTTAATTCGTATCACCTCCATTGGTTATGCCGAGATAAGCAATGGAAAAGGCAAGGGCGTTCACCGCAACCACAACCGCCTTATCATCGATTATGATGAACATGTGGATGGATTGAAAACCGGATATACCAAAAGGGCCGGATTTTGCTTAGCCGCAACATCCAACAAAGATGATGTTAGATTGATCAGCATCGTTCTTGGAGCTCCAAGTAGCGCCGTAAGGAATGAGATAGTTGGATCGATGTTGAACAACTATTATTCCTACATGGGTTGTGGCCCGATGAAACCATCCAATCCGGTTTGGGTGCCGCCATCCAATCCGGTTGTTACAGCAAACGACTCTGGAGTCGTGTTCAAAAACCTTTGGGGTAAAAAAAAGAAAACACATACCGTAAAGTCCCGCGCATCCTTGTCCAACATTGGGCAGGAATAAAAAAGCCCCAAAACTCAGTTTAAA
>JBKCHO010000035.1:0-34591 GCA_046302815.1 Bacteroidota bacterium
CGAATACACCATGTTCCGTGGACACTGTGCAAGCCATCTCGGCATCGATCCACAATACATCATCGGAAAGCAGGTATCAAACACCCAGCACCTCTTCCCCATCGATGAATCATTCTTCAAAGCACTTGAAAACAACGACCAACATACGACCACTATTACTGCAGGCGATCTGCATTTGGAAGTTACTTGTTTCAAGCAAGCAGGAAATACACCCGATCAATTCGGCGTTACAGGCATTGCCACAGATGTAACCGAGTTGAAACGCAATGAACAAAAGCTCATCAATGATTTGTCGGTTGCACGCGAAATGGATAAAGTAAAGGAGCGATTCATGGCACACATGAGCCATGAGATTCGCACGCCTATCCACGGCATCATGAGCTTGACCAACATCCTGATTCGCAACATCAGCGACAGCGAGCAACAAAACTACCTGAACGCCATCAAGAAATCGGCCGACAGTCTGCTCGTTATTGTAAATGACATTCTCGATATCGCGAAAATCGACGACGAAAAAATGACCTTCGAGCAAACCGTCTTCAACTTGAAAGAGGAAGTGGAATCCTCTTGCGAGTTATTCCGATTGAAGGCAGAAGAAAAAGGCGTTGCATTCAAAAAGCAATTTGGCCCCGAGTTACCTACATGGGTCAAGGGCGATCCTACTCGTTTAGGACAAATTCTGAACAACCTTGTGAACAACGCCGTGAAATTCACCTCCGAAGGTGAAGTTGCGGTACAAGTAAACCTGGTAGAGTCTAATACATCCTACACCATGGTCCGTTTTGAAGTCATCGACACCGGCATCGGCATTCAAAACGATAAGCTACAAACCATATTCGAGAAATTCACTCAGGCAAGCGAAGACATCACCCGACGCTTCGGAGGAACCGGACTTGGCTTGAGTATAGCCAAAAAGCTCACTGAATTGCAAGGAGGCATGATGGATGTGGATAGCAGATATGGTCAGGGTACTACCTTCACATTTAGCATCCCCTTCGAAATTCCTGCCGACCATGAGATTCCAGCAGAAGACATAGTTTGTGAAACCATAGAAAAGACAAACCTTGAAGGCATTCGCATTCTAGTGGTTGAGGATAACGACATCAATCGACTTGTGATAAATCGTATGCTGAAAGACTTTAACATTTCAGCTGATCATGCAAATAATGGACAAGACGCATTGGAGAAGTTGACTATAAATCATTACGATCTCATCCTTTTGGATATGGAGATGCCTGTGATGAATGGTTACGATTGCATCCAAGAAATTCGAAAAATAAAAGACACGCGAAAGAGTCATATTCCGGTAATGGCCATGACGGCTCATGCCAGCAAAGATGAACGCGACAAATGCATACAGTGTGGCGTAAACGACTACATCTCCAAGCCATTCAAACATGCTGAATTGAAAGCCAAAATCGTTTCATTGCTGCAAAACCAAAATGGAAATACAGCCAAGGATGAAACCTCGGAGAGGCTAACCAATCTCGAATATCTGAAGATGCTATCAGACGATAGCGAGACCTTTTTCCGCGAGTTTATTGAAATGTTCCTTAGAAATACGCCTGAAACCATTGCCGAGCTGGTGAAACAAACCACTTGCAAAAACTGGGAAGGAGTCCGTCAAGCTGCACACAAGGTGAAACCATCCTTGAACTATATGGGAATGAAGGACGCTTCCAATTTGGCTGCTGATATCGAAAAAAGCGCTAAAGAACTTAGCGGACTGAACCAAATCCCTGCAAAGGTGGCAACACTATGCACCTTGTGCGAAACAGCCTATACCGAATTGAACGAAGAAATCAACAACCTGAACTGAACCATGGCACGCATATTTTTAGTAGAAGATGATATGACCGTTGCAGCATTATTGCGACACAGCATTGCAGCGCAAGATCATGAGGTTATGCATTTCACTGATGCAGAGGATTGCTTAGGCAACATGGGACTTCGTCCTGATATCATCTCCATCGACTATAATCTGCCTGGCATGAACGGCATCGAGCTGATGCAAAAGGTGAGAGAAGCCGATCCGATGGTGATGGTTATTCTTGTATCAGGACAAGAGTCGCGTGAAGTGATTGTAGAAGCATACCGCAAAGGCGCCTCCGATTACATCATTAAAAATGACAGCTTGCATGCCAACTTCGCCAATGCCATGGAAAACCTTTCTGCCAATGTAAGATTGCGCAAGGAGGTAGAGGTGTTACGCGAACAAATCATCGATCGTCATAAATACTCCAGCATACTTGGCAACAGTCAGGCCATCCTGAAAGTGCTCAAGCTGATGCAGAAGGTGGAGAAGAGCAACATCATGGTGCTCATCACCGGTCAGAGCGGCACTGGCAAGGAATTGGTGGCAAAAGCCCTTCATTACAATTCCAACCGTGCACGCAAACCGTTTGTAACGGTAAACATGGGTGCAATCCCGGAGGATTTGGTGGAGTCGGAACTTTTCGGCCATGAGAAAGGTGCTTTTACAGATGCCCGTGATCGACGCATCGGAAAGTTCGAAGAGGCTGATGGAGGCACCATCTTCCTCGATGAAATCGGCGAGATGACCTTGCATCTGCAATCAAAGTTACTGCGCGTACTCCAAGAAAAAGAAGTAACTCGTATTGGGAGCAATAAAACCATCAAGCTCGACTTCCGCATGATTGCAGCCACAAACCGGAACCTCATCAATGAGGTGAAAGAAGGCCGCTTCCGCGAAGACCTATTCTACCGCATACAAGGATTTCTTATTCACCTCCCTCCTCTCAAAGAGCGTGGCGATGATGTGATCCTATTGGCCAAAAGCTTCTTGTCGGAATTCTGCATCAACAACCGCATGAACCAGCCGGAGCTGTCGCGCGAAACCATCGCCTTCATGCTGAAATACGAATGGCCTGGAAACATCCGCGAATTGAAAGCCGTAATAGAGCGTGCCGCCGTGTTGTGCGAGAACAACACCATCACACCTGAAGACCTCATGTTCGTAACCGCATGAAAAACCGAAACAAAAAACCCTTGTTGCGTGGTCGTACACGCCAAACCCAACGGATGCGCATGCGTGTCGTTGTGGCTGCCGCATCTGTAGTCACCATGCTATCAACCATGTTGTTACTATACTTCCAATTGTACAAGCGAGAGGATTCGTTTGCCAAGGAAATCATCCTAAAGGAAGGCGAATTACCTACTGAAACCTCGTTTGTGGCACCGGTAGTTGCAGAAGCAGACACCAACAGCAGGAATGGTGTACGATACAAAGTAGCCAAACATATCCCTAAAACAGTTTATTGATTTGGACAATCCTATTCGACATATTCGCAAACCGATTGCCACTACAGCGCAACTCCTCACCATTATCATGGTGTGTTGCCTCGTTGAAGCCTATGCAGTTACCAAAACGGCAATCAGCTCAGGCAACTTCTCCAGTCCAACAAGCTGGTCGCCATCGGGTCTACCTGCCGCAGGAGACATTGTTATCATCCCAAATGGTAAGACCATCACCACCGACATTTCATTCACCGCACACAAAATACAAATTCAAACTGGTGGCCGATTGAATGTGGAGAACAACAAGACGATTACCATTACGGGTGAAGTCATTGTTGACGGAACCATGCATGTTTACGAGGGCGATGTAGTTTGTCCGAATACTGGCACACCGGTAAACTTGGGTGCACAAGGATTGCTCGTTTGGGAACCTGCCAATAAGACCGCAACAGGTGCCACCTTGTTCACCAACGGAATTGAGAACCTACACCCTACCTCTACCCTAGTTATCAACCATTGGTATAATTACAGCAACACACCTCTCGGATCGGTAATCACAGGATCCTTTGGTAACCTAACCATCAGCACACTTTACAACGGCATGCTGTTCGAGTGGGACCAGAAAAACAGCTTTGCAGTGCATCCAGTCTTGGGAACACTGACAATCGACCAAGGTTGGGTGGTATTAGATAAGACCGGACAGCTATCACAACTGAACATCGGCGGCATCCGTTTGCTTAACGAAAACTCACACTTGGATATTCATTCGGGGGTACATACAGGAAATATCTCTTTGACAGCCGGATCATTTGAAAACAACGGCGGCACCTTCAACGGCGTGTTGAATGGCACAGCCAACTTCAATATGCGTATTACCGGAAATTTCCAAAACAAGGGCGATTTCAGGCTCCTATTCAACAATGGCCAAAGTGCAGTCAACTCCGGCAATGCCAGCTTAAAGGTGGATGGAACATTTAAACATATTGAAGGTGATTTCCGTGGTCTGTTTAACATCTCTTCCATGCAGGCGGGTACAGTAAGTATTGAAGCAGGCGAAGCTGAAATTGATGGCGGTGTTTTTATTGCGCATTACGCCATGCACCGCAGCAATGGAGCCGTTTCAATGAAAACAAACGGAAAACTCCACATTAAGGCCAATGATGCCAACGACTTGTTCCGAGTTGCGGGACTCACATCCATTGGAACGAACCATTGTACCATTGGCAGCGATTGGATAATCAATGGTGAGTTGGAGATCAATGGACACATCAACTCCGAGATCACTTCATCTGTTTCGGGAGGACCTGAACAGGTAACGGTGAATGGAAAAACAATCATCGCCAATGGAAAAACGCAATTCAACATGGGTTCACATCCTACTATACTCCGTTTCAACGGCGATATGGAAGTGCGCGGCGGAAACACTTATTTCAGCAAATCATCGGGTGCACTTGATGGTATCATAAGTGGACAATTGATACTGAACAGCGGCACAGTGAATATAAGAGGAGGAAACGGAACAGGCTTGTTTCAAATTCAAGGAAGCTATACACAATCAGGAGGTGAATTGAATTTATTCAACAACCTATCAGAGGCGGCTATCCAAACTGTATCTATGGCTGTAAACGGCACATTCGCTATGATTGGAGGGAAGTTTAGATTCAACACCAATCCATTAAGCGCCGCATCGCATGAATTACAATTGAATGGATCCAATATTAATTTCGGAAGCGGAGGCACCATTACCACCGAGACCTATGCCAATAACCCTACCTACGGAACTTTGGTTTTTGGCAGAACGGGAATAACGGAGGTGCGATTCATTGATCCCGCTTTCGTCATCCAGAACACCAGACAGGTGATAGCTGCCGGAGCAACTGTTGCATTGAAGCAAGGTAAATTCATTTGCTCGAGTCAAAACACACCCTTTATGGATGCATTGGTGGTACAGGGAACATTGGACTTAAATGACTTCAGGATTGGATCCAATAAGAAGGCCCTTCATTCTGGTTTCACCGTTGCGGATGGCGGAAGGCTGCGTATCGCACACCGTGATGGCCTCTATGGCAGTTCCACCTACACTGCAATAGATATGCAAGGGAACTTCCAATACGCACTTGACCGAAACAGCATCGTCGAGTATTGTGGCGACAATAATCAAAACATAAGTGGTATCGGAGAAGGAACAGCTAACAACTTACAACACAAATACGGGATTCTGGAAATCAATAAAGAAAACGGAAATGCCAAACTTGCTTTATCAAATGTATATGTGAGAAACCGCCTCCATCTCGAAGAAGGCTTTCTTGAATTGAACCAAAACAACATTCAATTGGAAACATCTGGTGCAGGCAATGCGCCTATTACACATAACCGTGGTGGCATTATCAGCGAAAGCACATCATTGTCGAACCAAGGTCAGGTTGTTATTAAAAATATAGGTCAAAGCACTATCGAAATTCCATTTGCCAGTAATAACAAGCAAATTCATCTGTTTCAATTCGAGGCGATGACCGGAAGCGGAGACTTCATGGTTTCGACTGTTGGAACAGGAGCTGGTAACAGCCCTATGCCTTCTGGTGTTTCTAACTTACAATTGGGAAGTGAATCCAATGGCGCATCGCTTATGAGTGATCGCTGGTATTATGTGAAGGCAGATGGCATTGCTGCAAATATGGTTTTGGGATATGCTTTGGAAGAATCGCCGTCTAACCCAGACTTCCAACAAGCAAATACATCGGTGATGCGCTGGAATGGTCAATCATGGAACACCGTTGGAATGCATGTGAACCAAGCAGGTCCTGCAGCTGGTGCATCGGCCGTAAATCAATTTGGTTATATGGTTGCAGCCCTAGATCCACAGCGCCATGTAGCCGGTGTGTTGGAATTCAATGGAGCCTTAAAAAACAACCAGGTGGAATTGCAATGGACGAGCAGACCAAATCGTATGGTTGAAAAATACATTGCAGAGCGTTCTACGGATGGTGTTCAGTTCAGTATGATAATGGAAAGAACGGCGGTCACCGACATCAATAATATAACCCTTTACTCCGGAACAGATACCAATCCATTGATAGGTAAATCTTATTACCGCATTAGAGAAATAGGTACTGATGGCATACCGCGGTTCACAAACAAAATCACCATTGATAATACGGTGGCAGGCTCTTCCCTTCTAATCGGATCCGTTTATCCAACTACCTTCAACCATGAAGTAGACATAAGCTTTACTTCGGATGGTGCAGATGAGGTTACGGTTTCCCTGATCTCAAGAGATGGAAAAATCGTTCGGACTCAAAAGCTGCAATCAGCATCCGGAGAGAACAGCATCAAGCTCGAATCACTGGAAGGCGTTGCATCGGGTGTTTACTTCATCCGTATACAAAACGGAAAAAGCTCCGACACTAGAAAAATCATGAAAATTAGTTCATCGTTATAAAATAAATCACCATGGGAAGATACAGACTCAGACCCCGTACAAGGATGCGTGTCATCCACAAGCTGGCTATCGGCATTACTGTTTTGTCGACAGCAGGAATTGCATCTTATTTTGTTTTCATTGGGGGCAGTTCCAAAACAACCGACTCAACCGCGGGTTCATCCAACATGATGATTGGTTATGAAAGCGACATGGGTGAGGTACTTATAAAGTACAATTGGGAGGAAGGACAAGTGGGAAAAGCCATGATGGGTCCAGACGCCATTTACCATTCTCGTACTGCTGCATGTACCCAAGGTGGTGCTGATAACAGCCTAGGTTTAAGTCCCGGCTTGAATGGACAACCACTCAACTTCACCATTCCCGCAGTCAGGGAGATGAATCTTGGAGGCATCGACCTAAGCATGGATTACAGATTATCTGAAAAAAACTGCGAGCTGATATCCCGCGGCAGCGGCTTCACACTTGGAGTGAAAAACGGATATCTTACCGTGGCCCTGAATGCCAAAACTTCGAACAAAAAAACCATCAAGGTAAACGAGGCTACGCGATATGCCATTCCTGCCGATGATGAATTCAGAACCTACCGCTTCTTGTTTGACCCCGTAAAAGGAAAAGCAGAGCTGTTTGTAGATGGCATTACGGTATGGACCAAAGACACCGAGGAGAAATCTGTATTGGCATGGAAAGACGAAGAACCAATCATTGTTGGTAGGAACATGATAGGCGATGGAACTGGAAAAGCTTATATAGACAATCTGATATTGAAAGCCACAAGGCAATTAAGCGAGCTACCTGTTACCTTGTTAAGTTTTCAAGCCGCTGCCGAAAATGAATATGTAATGGTTTCTTGGTATACAGCCTCAGAAGCAGAAATAGATTCATTCATCCTTGAAAAATCGAAGGATGCCAAAACCTTTGAGGAAATTGGTAGGGTTGCAGCCAAGGGTGCGCCGGAAACTCTAACGGCCTATGCATTGGTGGACAAAACTCCCGTTCCCGGAGTAGCATATTACCGCTTGAGGCCCTCGAACAAGCCGCTTACCTCTATTACCATCTCCTTGATTGGATACAAATACCGTGGAACAGGAAAAGACATCCAACTCAGCGATATAGCTCCTCAGGGAGAATCAAGCAAATAGTTTCACAAGAACCGCTTTGCTTCCAAGGGCCCTATGGGCCCTTTGTTTTTTGACACATTTTGTCATAACAAAATTCTGATGGGAATTCCGTAGATTTACGGATAACATGACCGAACCCGCCCCTCATACATCCTTATTGATTTACAACTCCTCAGCAGGATCTGGAAAGACCTACACCCTGGTCATGGAGTATTTGAAATTGGTTTTACGGAAGCCCTGGCTATTCCGATCGATACTAGCCATTACTTTCACCAACAAGGCAACAGCCGAAATGAAAGAGCGCATTATTGATGCACTCACAGCTTTAGCGCACCACACTGACCAATCGCTGTTGGAAAGCGTCAAAAAGGAAACAGGCTTGACGGATCAAGTAGTTGCCGAAAGAGCCAAGCGGACGCTCGGTATGATTTTGCACGACTACTCCGGATTTTCGGTGAGCACCATCGATAGTTTTTTTGCAAAGATGGTGAGAGCCATGTCTCGCGAATTGCAACTTACTTTCGGGTATAACCTGGAGTTGGATACCACTTCCGTGATAGATGAGATTTCGAACAGGCTATTTGACGATATCGCCAGCGACCAGCAGCTGCGAGAGTGGCTCATGGCTTATGTCATGGATAAAATTGAGGCCGACAAGCACTGGAACATCGAACAAGAGGTGCAAAATATTGCAAAAACACTTTTTACCGAAGAGTTTCGAACGATTTTCCCGGATGGTGACATAAAGCCCTCTCCAACCTTCATTGCATCGCTTCAAGGCATCATACAAAGCTTCAGCAGGCAACTCAAAGACATGGCTCGGCAAATTGTTGAGGCAATTGAAAGAGAGGGATTGCTGTTCGACGACTTTTATTACAGCGGACAAGGATTCATTACAACCATTTATAAAATAGCAGATAAAGGATATTACCCTAAGTTGGAGTTCGGAGTGCGTTATACGGACCTGATGGTCAATCCTACCAAATGGGCAAAAAAGAAATCTCCAAATGAAGCTCGTGTGGTGAGTTTGGCTCAATCAACCCTGGCCAATTCGGCCTTGGAGCTGAAAAATTATTACGATGAAAATTTCATCAGGTTTATGTCGGCCTCCTCCGTAATGGAGTTCGCCTACATGTCAGGCATCATTGGTGTGCTCGACGATAAACTGAGAGGATTTCGAGAAGATGAAAACATGGTTATGCTCAGCGACCACAATCTGATGCTGCGGAAGTCCATGGAACATAACGATACTGAATTCATATACGAAAAGACGGGTAATCGCTACACCCACTTCATGCTGGATGAATTCCAGGACACCTCAGGCTTTCAATGGAACAACCTGTTCCCGCTGGTACATAATGCTGTTGCGCAAGGACAATACACATTGATCGTAGGTGATCCAAAACAATCCATTTATCGATGGAGAGGAAGCAACATGGAATTGTTGCGCACGAATGTGTTGAAGGATTTATCGGCCTTCAGCCAAGTAACAAAAACCCAAACCCTTTCCACCAACTACCGAAGCCTCAGGCGAATCATCGATTTCAATAACAGGTTTTTTGTTTTGGCTCCCGGAGAATTTTTTCCTGCCGGATCACAACCGACGAACGGCCATCCTTACGAGAACCCATCGGATGTAGAGCAAGGGTTCCACCATGGAGCCGATGGTGAGGGATTTATTCGATTCCGTTTCTTCGACTCCACTTCATCGGAAGAAAATGAAACGGAAGA
Source organism: Bacteroidota bacterium (assembly GCA_046302815.1). Classification (GTDB taxonomy): domain Bacteria; phylum Bacteroidota; class Bacteroidia; order AKYH767-A; family OLB10; genus JALRAP01. The sequence goes on from JBKCHO010000035.1 coordinate 9,550, forward strand.
TGAAAGCGAAGAAGGCAACGAGCAAGAAGGAGACTCCAGTTGGTTGGATAAAGCCGACGAGGAAACTTTGAAGACTATCCGAAATTTGATTGAAAAAGGCTTCAATCACCGCGACATCGCCATCCTCGTAAGAAACAACAACCATGCACAGCGCATCGCCGGATACCTGATTGCAAATGGCATCATACGCATCACCTCACCCGAATCGATGCAGCTCAATCGTTCGGAACGCGTGCTGCTGATAATAAATCTTTTCCGTTTGCTGGTAAAACCAGACGACATGATTGCCTTGGCACAAGTGCTGATGAACAATCCCTTCTCGGGAGAGGAAGAATCTATCCAGGATCGAATCGGCAACCGAAAAACCAGAAACTTGTCGAAGCTACCAAAGGCTTTTGTTGAGAGCATGACCATGTTGAAAAGATTGCCACTCTACGAGGCTTTTGAGCGTATAGCTGTGATGTTCCGAATTACAGAAAGACCAGATGCCTATTTGCAGAGGTTTGCCGATGTGATTTTGGAATTCTCCTCGAAGCAACCGGTTGGCATTGCCGATTTCCTGGATTGGTGGGAAGACAATCAAGATCGAGAATCCTGCTCCGTAATCACTCCTTCGGGAATGGATTCCATTCGTATCATGACCATTCATAAATCCAAGGGACTTCAGTTTCCTGTTGTCATAATGCCGTATGTGAGTTGGAAAGCGGAATCCGACCAAAAGAGCAGCATTTGGGTTCATTCGGAAGAGGAACCGTTCGACAGCAAACCTGCACACATCGTGAAAGTCAAAAAAAGCCTTAAGCAGACTTACTTCGAATCCGATTATGACAGGGAAATCATGATGAGTCGGCTCGACAACATGAATTTGCTTTATGTGGCGTTCACAAGAGCCGAGGAGCAGCTCCATGTATTCAGCAAAAACTTCAAATCAAACAAAGAACAAGACCAAAAGAAGTGGTCGCCCGAAGCCTCAAAGCTAATTTTCAAAATTCTTCGGAGAAATAAAGAATGGTCCGATAATCTAGATCATCACAGGGCGCTTTCAGAGCAGAATGGCATAGACGATGGTTGGACGATGGAATGGGGTGTGATGACAGGACCTATCAAAAGACAAAAATCACCTGGCGCATCGCCAGAGCCATTACAACATTGGATCAGCGAACCATGGCAAGACAGGATTCGGATGCTCATCAACAAAGATCGAATCTCCTCCACCGATAAAGTCAAACCCGACCCTACCTACGGCATCCTTTTCCACACCCTGGCTTCGGTTGCCGATGGAAGTATTAGTGCCGACACACTCGTTAACAGCTATTGCCAATCTAATACCGTAGATGATGTGCATAAAGTCCGATTGGTAAAAGACCTCCAACTTTTTTTGGATACGGCAAGGCAAAACGGATGGTTTGACCCTGCAGCTGAAACTTGGAACGAACAAGAACTTTTGTTGGCAGACGGCAAAGTATTGCGTCCCGATAGGCTGATACTGAAAGGCAATAAGGCTGTGGTGGTTGATTACAAAACTGGAGATGAGGATCCGTCACATGCGAAGCAGGTAACATCCTACGGTGATGTTCTGAAGGAAATGGGTTATACGGAAACGGAGCTATTCCTATTCTATCCCGCGCTCGAAAAAACGGTTTCGATTTCGAATTAAGCGCTGAGGCGCTTGGTTCGTTTATCCTTGCGAGGCTTTGTTAAGGCTGATTTGATTCTTCGCATGGGATTATCGGAAATCATACAGGTGATGGTTACATTCCCATACATGTCTGATGAACGAACAAATGTAAAATCGCATCGACTTTTGTAAGCACCACATTCAAAAGCGATTTTCGGAAAAAATAAGGGAGCACCTGTATTGACAGGAGAATTCAAATAGTTGATCACCTTCACTAGGTAAGGCTTCAATCGTTCGTAATCGTCTAACGGAATCTGTTGCACATCAAACAAGGAATTGCAGCTACCGGTTATCCGCGCCAAAGCATCAAATGTGATTACTTGACTTTTATGTTTGTCGTTATCGGATTTCACTAAATACATTTAATCCACAATAGGTGTTAGGTCATATTTGAACGGCGAAAATTTTCAAATGGTTTCATTTATAGTCAATTATCCACAAATTTGATTCCCATAGGTCAATAATTGATACCTTTGTAACTCTAAAAACCATCCGATGTCAAACGCCAACTATATTGTTCCTCAAGCAGTTAACGAAACTGTATTGAACTATGCACCAGGATCTCCCGAAAGGGCCACTCTCCAAAAAGCCTTGGCAGAAGCCAGAGCTAAAGTGAAGGATGTGCCCATGTATATAAATGGCGAGGAAGTACGAACAGGTAAGACCAAGAAGATGTCGCCTCCACACGACCATGCCCATCTGCTAGGTCACTACCACGAGGGCGATGCATCGCATGTTCGTATGGCCATTGACGCTGCATTGCAAGCCAAAGAGCAATGGGCCAACCTCGATTGGGAGCACCGTGCATCTATTTTCCTGAAAGCCGCTGAATTGTTGGCTGGCCCTTACCGGGCGGTTATTAATGCGGCCACCATGTTAGCTCAATCGAAGAACGCCTACCAGGCGGAGATTGATGCCGCATGTGAGATGATAGACTTCCTTCGTTTCAATGCACAGTACATGCAGGAAATTTACCGCCAACAACCCATCTCGTCAAAAGGAGTTTGGAATCGCGTAGAGCAGCGCCCGTTGGAGGGATTCGTATTTGCTCTGACTCCATTTAACTTCACAGCTATCTCAGGCAACCTTCCCACCTCCGCTGCCATGATGGGCAACACCGTTGTGTGGAAACCCGCCAATTCGCAAATATATTCGGCAAGTGTTTTGATGGAAGTGTTTATGAAGGCAGGTCTGCCCAAGGGCGTTATCAACCTCGTCTATGTTTCGGGGCCCGTTGCCGGGGATGTCATTTTCAAGCATCCCGATTTCGCCGGCATCCACTTTACTGGATCCACTGAAGTTTTCCGTAATGTTTGGAAGGAGATTGGAAACAACATAGCTACATACAAATCATACCCTCGCATCGTTGGCGAAACCGGTGGAAAAGATTTCATTGTAGCACACCCCACTGCCGACGAAGATGTTTTGGTAGCCGCACTGAGTCGAGGTGCATTCGAATTCCAAGGACAGAAGTGCAGCGCCGCTTCTAGAGCATACATTCCGCAAAGCATGTGGCCAACAGTTAAAGAGAAACTACTTCGCGATTTGAAATCGATGAAGATGGGACCAACAGAAGACTTCGGAAACTTCATCAATGCGGTGATTGATGAGAAAGCCTTTGATAAAATCACTTCCTATATCACCAGTGCATCGCAAAACCCGGATGTGGAAATCATAGCAGGTGGAAAGTTTGATAAGAGCAAAGGATACTTTATTGAGCCAACCGTTATTCTGTCCAAACGACCAGATTTCATCACCATGTGTGAGGAGATTTTCGGACCGGTATTGACCATCTATGTTTACGATGATGCAAAATACGATGAGACTTTGGAGTTGGTTGATAAGACTGGCATCTATGCTCTGACAGGAGCCATCATTTGTCAAGACCGCTACGCCATTGACCATACCATGAAAAAACTGGTGAATGCTGCAGGCAACTTCTACATAAATGACAAATGTACGGGCGCCGTTGTTGGCCAACAGCCTTTCGGCGGAGCCAGAGGCTCTGGAACCAATGACAAGGCTGGCGCCATGATCAACCTTCTGCGCTGGGTATCTCCTCGAACCATCAAGGAGACCTTCGTGCCCCCTGTGGATTATAAATATCCGTTTTTAGATTGATGAACGATGGTGAGAGGTGGGCCATATCAATAACTACCACCTTTCGCTTATCAACAGCCGCCATGTTATAAATCAAGACAAGAATGCGGATTAAGCAGCGTTAATTCCATTACTTTGGTGTCATGAAGAAGCTCCTGGAAAAAATCCCCCGTTGGATGCGCAACCGTTTCGTGATTGTGTTTGCCGTTTTTGTCGTGTGGATGACTTTCTTTGACCGCAATAATCTCGTGTCGCAATGGAGTTACAGACAAGAGCTGAAAAAACTCGAACAGGACAAAGCCTATTACAAGGAAATGATCGAGGAAAATGCGATGCAAACGGTGCAATTGAAAAGCGACCCAAAGAAACTCGAGAAGTTTGCCCGTGAGAAGTATCTCATGAAAAAAGACAATGAAGACATCTTCCTGATTGTGGAAGAGTAAATTCTCAACTTCCCTGATACTCCCCAAAAACCGATCTGAAAGAATCGGCTACTTCGCCTAAAGTTGCGTATTGCTCCACTGCGTGTAGGATGTGAGGCATCAGATTTTCTCCACTGCGTGAAACTTCCACCAACTTATTCAATGCAGAACTTACCGCGGCTTGATCTCGATTGCTTTTCAGTGAGCGAAGCTTCTCTACTTGTACGGCTCGAATGGAATCATCCACAGAGAAAATTTTATCAAACGGAGGCTCTTCGCGAGTGAATTTATTGACGCCAACGATCACCTTCTCCCCTTTTTCAATAGCCAACTGGTATTTGTAAGCCGAATCGGCGATCTCTCGTTGGATGAAGCCGGCTTCAATGGCTTTGACAGCACCGCCCATGGCATCAATTTTATGGATGTAATCCCAAGCCAATCGTTCCACTTCGTCAGTGAGCGATTCAACAAAATGTGAACCGCCAAGCGGATCAACCGTCATGGCTACTCCGCTCTCATGAGCCACAATCTGCTGCGTTCGCAGGGCGATGGTGGCGGCTTCTTCGGTAGGCAGCGAGAGTGCCTCATCGAAGCCATTGGTGTGAAGCGATTGCGTTCCACCCAGTACCGCAGCAAGAGCCTGTATGGTAACCCGAGAGATATTGTTCATGGGTTGTTGCGCCGTAAGTGTGCTGCCACCCGTTTGCGTATGAAAACGAAGCATCATGGCACGCGGATCGGTGGCACCCAACTCCTTGGTGATTTGAGCCCACATTCTTCTTGCAGCTCTGAACTTGGCTACCTCCTCGAAAAGGTTATTGTGTGCATTGAAGAAAAACGAAATGCGCCTGGCAAAAACATTGATGTCAAGCTTTTTTGCGATGGCCGCTTGCAGATAAGCTTTGCCGTCGGCAAGAGTGAATGCAAGCTCCTGAACGGCGGTAGCACCCGCTTCACGGATGTGATAGCCGGAAACGGAAATCGTGTTCCATTTGGGAACCTCCTTCGAACAATACTCGAAGATGTCGGTAATGATGCGCATTGAGGGCGTAGGCGGATAAATATATGTGCCCCTGGCTGCGTACTCCTTGAGTATATCATTTTGGATGGTACCGGATATCTGGCTCAATGCAGCGCCTTGTTTCTTCGCCAAAGCGATGTACATGCATAAAAGTGTAGATGCTGTAGCATTGATGGTCATGGAGGTGGTAATCTTGTCGAGGGCAATACCATCGAACAACACCTCCATGTCGTGTAGAGAGTCAATAGCCACACCGGCCTTTCCGACTTCACCTTCAGCCAAGGCATGATCGGAGTCGTAGCCAATTTGCGTGGGCAAATCAAATGCAACGCTGAGTCCAGTGGTTCCTTGCGATAAAAGGTATCTGTATCGACGATTTGACTCCTCGGCCGTGCTGAAGCCCGCGTATTGGCGCATCGTCCATAGCTTGGAACGATACATATCGTTTTGTACTCCACGGGTGAAAGGGAATTCGCCGGAGTCGGCGCTATCGCCACCCTTGTAAATACGGTCGATGGGTATTCCGGAATCGGTCTGTAACCGTGGATCCTTGCTGTTATCGTTGCTCATCTTGGTTCTTTTTTCAGAAAAGCTGATGAGCTTCGGTCTTGAGCTTGTCGATCACTTTCTGTATTGGAAAATCATTTTGCCGAACCATCACCTCGAAGATCTTCTTAGTCAATTCAACACCTGGTCCGTCGGCATTGCATTCGCCATAAGCGAGATTGATGGTTTTCACCAATTCATCACGACCATTTTTCACCTCGATCCAAATCGAGTTGGTCATGTACAACTGCTGCGTCACATTGTGCTCGTATTCGGTGCGGATAGTGAGCAGCAAAGCACGATGCAAATCTGAAACAGTCATGCCGGTTTCATATACGCGGCTGAGCATATTATTCGGAGAGATACGCTCCAAAAAAAGGATTATGCGCTCGTATGCCTGAAAACGCAGTGGAAGCACATCCTTCTTCATTGCCGCACGCATTTCAGCGAATTTCAACCGTTGCTCGTTATCGAGAAACCGTTTGATCATGAAATAGGCAGTGAAAAAAACCAACAGTCCGGGTACGACTGCAAACAACAAATTCGTTACATCATTCGAAATGTCCATATTGGCAATTGCTTTGATGCAAATATCGGAAATGACAGCCAATTGGCTAAAAGCTGAATATCAAATATTTATCACACAAAAAGTGGCTCGTATTTCATATTCCATTAGTTTTGTGCCTTACTTTAGAAGAACGCATGCCTAGACTTGCCGACAGGATTGAGCAATTAACTGAATCACAAACCATTGCCATGGCTCAATTGAGCCGCGAACTACAAGCCCAGGGATTGGATATTATCAGCCTGAGCTTGGGAGAGCCAGACTATGACACGCCCGATGAGGTCAAAGAGGGCGCTAAAAAGGCCATTGACGAAGGCTACACCAAATACTCACCTATTGCCGGATTTTTAGATTTACGACAAGCCATTTGCCGCAAGTTCAAAAACGAGAATGGGCTCGAATACACGCCCGATCAAATAGTCGTTTCAACGGGAGCCAAGCAATCCATCGCCAATGTGGTGTTGTGCCTGATCAATCCGGGCGATGAGGTGGTGGTTCCTGCGCCCTTCTGGGTCAGTTACTCACAAATCATCAAGTTGGCGGGCGGCATTCCGGTTTATGTTCCCACTACGGTTGACACCGATTATAAGGTATCGGCCTCGCAGTTGGAAGCGGCTATCACACCCAAAACGCGCATGTTGATTTTCTCCTCTCCATGCAACCCATCGGGTACCGTTTATGCCAAGGAAGAACTGGAAGACATTGCACGAGTGGTAGCCAAATACGAAGAACTCTACATCATTTCAGACGAGATCTATGAACACATCAATTTCGGCGGCGAACATGTGAGTATTGCATCGTTCGAATTCATTCGTGATCGAGTTGTGGTGGTGAATGGTGTATCGAAGGGTTACGCTATGACCGGCTGGAGGATTGGATACATAGGTGCTCCTGTTTGGATTGCCAAAGCTTGCGATAAGATGCAGGGTCAATTTACTTCGGGTGCCAGCTCCATTTCGCAACGAGCCGCATTGGCTGCATTGAATTCGGGTGGTGCTTTTTTCAAGGAGATGTGCGATACCTATCGCCGTCGCCGCGACTTGGTCGTAGACGCCTTGCGGCAGATTCCAGGAATGAAAGTAAATGTACCCATGGGTGCATTCTATGTGTTTCCCGATGTGAGCGGATTCTTCGGAAAAACCGATGGAGCTACCACAATCCACAATCCAAATGATCTAAGCATGTACTTACTTCGAGATGCACAAGTGGCTGTGGTTACGGGGGAGGCTTTCGGCGACGATCGTTGCATTCGTATTTCCTATGCAACCTCCGACGACTTATTGCACAAGGCCATGGAGCGAATTGCCAACAGCTTGAAAAAACTCAGATAATCGATTTAACCCAATACGCTTTGTCATCCAAGGAAAAAATCCATAACCTCGTTGAAAGCTTCAGTAATATGAAGGCGCTGGTCATTGGAGATGTGATGACCGATGAATATGTTTTTGGCAAAGTGGAACGCATATCTCCTGAAGCACCCGTTCCAGTGGTGCATATTACTGGAAAGGAGCAACGACCAGGTGGAGCCGCCAATGTGGCCATAAACATCCGTTCACTTGGAGCCAAAGCTGTGCTTTGCTCCATTGCCGGAAACGATGACAGAGGGCACGAATTTATTTCCTTGTTGAATGGCTTCGGCATCGAATCAAAGGGCATGATGCTTTTGGAGGGTAGAAAATCGACAGTAAAAACCCGTGTGATTGGCAACAAGCATCAATTGTTGCGCATCGACGATGAAAGAATTGAGCCGCTGCAAGGTCAAGAAGAGGATCGATTTATACAACACTGTCTTTCCACCATCGAATCGGATCGACCTGATGTGATCATTTTTGAAGATTACGATAAAGGTGTTATCACGCCCAAACTCATTGCCGCCGTTACAGAATCCGCCAAGACCAAAGGCATCCCGGTAACGGTAGATCCGAAAATCAAAAATTTCGGAACCTATGTGAATGTTTCATTGTTCAAGCCCAACTTCGGTGAGCTGCTCGCTGGCACAGGCATTAAAACCGAAAAGCGCGACCTGAATACGCTGCTGCACATCGCACACAAATTCATGGAAGGGCGTTCTATTGGCTTGATGATGGTAACCTTGTCGGATGCAGGTGTGTTTATCACTAATGGCTGCGAAGGAATGATTGTTCCAGCGCATGTAAGAAACATCTCCGATGTATCGGGAGCCGGAGACACGGTTATCAGTGTGGCTTCCCTGTGTTTGGCAGCCGGTATGGAGCCCAGACACATTGCAGCCTTATCAAACCTTGCGGGAGGTCTCGTTTGCGAAGAGATCGGTGTTGTGCCCGTGCAGAAGGACCGATTCATCACGGAAGCCATTGCCCTCAACCTATAAAAAACAGAGCGGCATCAAGCCATGTCAATAAATACATTCCGCGAAAAGGTCAACCTGAGGTTGTTCAGCAGTAAGGAAACGGTGCTGTTCATCTTCCGCATTCAAAGTGCTTTGGTTGCTGCCATGGCATTGGGGTTGCTCATTTATGTGGTTGGATTTCCGCAGAACGACGAGATCAGGAATATCGAAATCTTCTTCATGAAGTTCCTTTTTGGATTTTATATTCTGAATTACCTAGTTCGATTCCTGTACACATTTGAGCCAAGAAAATTCCTGCGGTCTACATGGTTGGAATTAACCTTGGTCATACTGCTGCTTTTGGAAATATTAACCACCGTTATTTTCGACGCGCCCATGATCAAGGGCATATTGCAGGTTCTCGGGTGGGGGAATTTCCTGTCATTTTACCACATTGCGTTGCAGGCTATTCTTCTTTTTTTCCTGGTAATTGACATTGCCAAGGTGAGCACCTTGTTCGACTTGATCAAGTTGGAAGCAAGCTCCATGTTCATCCTTTCATTCCTTGCGCTGATAGGTACGGGCACAGCTGTGTTGATGCTTCCCGAAATGACGACCAACAGAATAGGAGCCGATTGGATGTCGGCGCTGTTCACCGCCACAAGTGCATCCTGCGTAACCGGTTTATCGGTGGTGGATGTGAGTCAATACTTTACTTTAAAAGGTCAGTTCGTAATCATGGTATTGATTCAGCTGGGTGGATTGAACATCATCACCTTTGCTACCTTTTTCGCTTCTATGTATTCGAAAGGTATCGGCATCAAGCACCAATCGCTAATGCAGGATTTCTTCAGCTCCAGCTCGCTTTTCGATGCCAACTCGTTGCTCAGGAATATCGTCACCGTAACTTTGTTGATCGAAGGCATTGGGGCATTGTCCATATATATGCTTTGGAGTCCTGAGATTGTTTTCGACTCCTTCTCACAGAAAGTGTTTTACTCCGTTTTCCATTCCATTTCTGCCTTTAATAATGCGGGTTTCTCTTTATTCACCGACAACCTTTATGATGTAGCCTTGCGTAACAATTACCTTTTTCATATCCCGTTTATGGGATTGATTTTCCTGGGGAGCCTTGGCTTCAGTTCCATCATCGACATTTTTGGAATCGCCAACATGCGCGAGAGGCTTCGACTCCCATGGAAAAAGCTTCGCATAAGTACCATGGTTGCATTGAACAGTTCAATTATCCTGATTGTGTTCGGTGCTATTGTCTTTTATTTCACAGAACGCAACAATACCATGGCTGGGATGAGCTCGTTTGGAACGGTCATTACTTCGCTATTCCAATCGGTGACACCACGCACCGCCGGTTTCAACTCGGTCAACATGGCCGAACTCGCCACGCCTACCTTGATGCTGATGGTTTTTTTGATGTTCATCGGAGGATCATCGGGATCTACAGCAGGTGGTATCAAAACATCCACCTTCACCATTATTTTGGTTTCAGCGTGGTCTACCATTCGAGGAAAGCGCAACCTAGAACTGGCTCGTTACAACATCGCATGGGAATTGCTGAACAAGGCTTTTTCCATTTTTATCTTTTCCACTTCGTTCGTTTTCTTGTGCACATTCGGCATCACCATTTTCGATCCCATGCTGGAATTCATGGATGTGTTGTTCGAAGCCACTTCGGCTTTCGCAACCGTTGGTTTGTCTACCGGCATCACTGCAGGATTGTCTATTCCTTCCAAATTAGTTCTCATCGTTTCCATGTTTGTAGGAAGGATTGGCACACTTACACTTGCATTGGCCTTAAGCCAAAAGGTAGCATCCTCACAGTACAAATATCCCAATGCGCATTTCATGGTCGGTTAACGACCCATTATAACCCAAGCAGTGTCAGAAGTCAAACCATACGGAGTAGCAGGCAAATCGAAAAAGGAAGAGGTTGCCGAGATGTTCGATAACATCTCTGGCAAATATGACTTTCTGAACCACACCCTTTCCATGGGCATAGACCGTGGATGGCGTAAAAAGGCCATACAACATTTGAAAGGGCGAAACTGCGACCACTTGCTGGATATAGCCACAGGCACCGGAGAATTCGCCATTACGGCCTATCGCGCAGGTTGCAAAAAGGTTACGGGTGTCGATATTTCGAATGGGATGCTGAACATCGGCAAACAAAAAATAACCCGACTCGGTTTGGACCCTAAAGTGAAACTGCTTTATGGTGATTCGGAGAACCTACCTTTCGAGAACAATACATTTGATGCCATTACCGTTGCATTCGGTGTGCGCAACTTTGAGAACCTCGACAAAGGCTTGTCTGAAATATTCCGAGTGTTGAAACCCAATGGCATACTAATCGTTTTGGAGTTCTCGCAACCGCGCACTTTTCCGGTGAAACAGCTATATGGCCTCTACTTCACAAAGATATTACCTTTGTTCGGCAAGATGGTTTCGGGCGACAAATCGGCCTACAGCTACCTGCCTGAATCCGTTCGACAATTCCCAGAAGGAACCGCGTTCATAGGACATCTACTGAAGGCTGGATTCAAAGAAACCACGGAGGAGCGACTCACTTTCGGCATTGCCTCCATCTACACAGGTATCAAGTCATGACAACCCAATTGAAAACAACAATCCAGGGCCTTGTGCTGTGTATGGTGATAGTATTTTCATCAACACATCATGCAACTGCACAGCGGCAGAAAGTGAAGAACCTGCCAACTTATGATCGTCAACGCGTGCATTTCGGATTCTTGCTGGGTATGAATGTAACCGATTTCAAGATCAAGAGAATTGGAGACTTCAATTTAAGCGACACGCTGTTCACTGTTGAGTCCGACAAACAAGGAGGGTTCAACATCGGAATAATTGCCAATTTGGGATTGAATGAGTTATTCAGTCTGCGATTTGCACCCGACTTGGCTTTTTCACAAAGAAACCTCGATTATACATTTTATGATGCCGGTCAACCGGTTATAGTAACCAAGGAAATAGAATCGACATTTTTGCAGTTCCCGCTTGACCTCAAGCTAAAGTCGAAAAGAGTGAACAATTACAGAATGTATGTGCTTGCTGGCATGCGATACAACATCGACATGGTATCGCAAGCCAAAGTTGAAAACAAAGACAAGGATTTTGTAAAGCTCAAAAAAAACGATTATGGCTACCAAGTGGGAGTGGGCATAGACTTTTACATGGAGCGATTCAAGTTTGGGACTGAACTTAAGATGTATCACGGCCTAGGCAATCTTTTGGTAACAGATCCATCCATATATTCCTCTTCCTTGGACGCACTTCGCTCCAGGATTTTTCAGCTTTCATTCACTTTTGAATAATCCGGATGCCGGTAACCGTTGAGCTGGCATTGAGCCCCGAAGAGGCGCACAACGAGTTGTTGTGGAAGCAAAAATCAATTGCATTAAGTCGTATACCTGAAACAGAGATTAACGAAGTTGTTTTGCGTAAGCGCTCCATCGATGCCCGAGGAAAGAAGGTGTTGATGCGCCTACAGGTGGAGGTGTATGACCGAACGGAGAAACGGATTTCAAAAAAAGATATTCTGGAATTGAAGCCGGTCCACAAAGGAGCACCCGTAGTGATTGCCGGATGCGGACCGGCCGGCCTCTTCGCCGCGTTGAAATTGATTGAGCTCGGCCATAAGCCCATCATCATAGAGCGGGGAAAACCGGTTCGTGAGCGACGACGCGATCTTGCCAAACTCAACCGCGAGCGTGTGGTGAATCCAAATTCAAACTACTGCTTTGGTGAAGGCGGCGCTGGTACCTATTCCGACGGCAAGCTCTATACTCGTTCGGGGAAGCGAGGCGACATCAATCGCATTCTAGATATATTCATCGAATTTGGTGCCACTCACGAGATCGGTATCGATGCCCATCCGCACATCGGCACCAACAAATTACCCGCCATCATTTCAGCGATGAGCGATGCCATTCGGTCTTGTGGAGGTGAAATTCATTTCAGCACTTGCTTAACCGGAATCGTTAAAAACTTCGAAGGCGTTCAAGCGGCAGTGGTGCAACCAACTACCGGCACCAACGCTTTTCAGATACCATGTAAGAGCATTGTGTTGGCCACGGGTCATTCGTCGCGCGATGTTTTTGAAATGTTACATCGTGAACAGATTCTCATTGAAGCGAAACCCTTCGCCATCGGCGTACGCATTGAACATCCACAAACCACGATCGACCGTATACGATATCATTGCGATGCGCGGGGAGCTTATCTGCCGCCGGCCTCCTATGCCTTGGTAGAGCAAGCGATGGGCCGCGGCGTCTACTCGTTTTGCATGTGTCCTGGAGGCATCATCGCCGCGGCCGCAACGGCACCTGGCGAATTGGTCGTGAACGGCTGGTCGCCGAGTAAACGAAACAATCCATTCGCCAACTCAGGTCTGGTGGTAGAAGTGCATGAAGATGATTTCAAGCCATATCAAAAAGAGGGCGCATTGAGGGCGTTGCGTTTCCAACAATCGGTAGAACAAAAAGCTTTTGAAGCGGGAGGAGCAGATCTTACGGCACCGGCGCAACGGCTCATGGACTTCCTTGAATTCCGACATTCCACCACCCTACCCGACTGCTCCTACACACCCGGAATCAAATCCGTATCATTGGAAGAGGTTTTACCCAAAGCCTTGGTATCCTCCATACGAGACGGATTGAAACAAGCTGGAAAAAAAATGAAAGGCTACCTATCGAACGAGGCCGTTTTGGTGGCTACTGAGTCAAGAACATCATCCCCTGTTCGCATTCCTAGAGATCATACCAGTTTGATGCATCCACAAATAAACGGATTGTTTCCATGCGGAGAGGGTGCAGGATACGCCGGAGGAATTATGTCGGCTGCCATGGATGGCGAACGCGTTGCCGAAAAATGCGTAGCCTACATTCAGAATTCAACACGCATTTGAATTTTCACCTCCGACTTCCTATTTCCTGAAATTTCTTCGTATCCGCTGCCTATGGTTTCACGGTTCGCATACCAACTTACCGAATACTTTAACCAAAGCGTAGTTTGGTTGAAAAGCTTATACTGTAGGTTCAAATATGCTCGGGTGCCACGATAATAGAAGGAAGGAATAGAATATCCATACAACACATCATTCTCGTAGGCATAAACACGGGAGTCGTATCCATCCGTATCGAACCAGGCATATCTCATATTAGCCGAGAAACGCGATGTGAACGGATGAAAAAGCAGGTCTTGATATACCAGATAACCGTTGGCTTCACCATCCTTGTTTTGAAATCGCTTTTGCTCGATCCGAGTACGGAGCGTGAACGATTTAGACACAACAGAAATCAACTGAGCCCTATATGAGAGATCCGATTTTCCGAAGGTAACCGTCCACTCCTCCTCTGCATCAGATACATCTTCGAATCCAAGAGATTTTTTTAATCGAAACATCAATTCATGTCGCTTATTTGGCTTATAAGCAAATTGCACCATGGCTCGCAAGGCAGATGATGGCGTAGAAATGCCATAACGAAGCCATGTGAACCTAGATCGATCTAGCGATGCCATGATGGTCCATTTACGGCTGGGCCGAACCGATGCACCTACCATGAAGCCTCTTTCGGCATTGTTTCTTGATGACATACCAGATCCATCACCATGCGGATTGTGAAAGCCAATCGGGTATTCCCGTAGGGAAACAGAGAGTCCGGCATTCTGGCTGATGGTCCAAACTGCTCCTCCCATAAATCCTTTTTTCAAGCGACCATCCACGGCAAATTCGCCAAACAAATTCAAGTTGCCTTGTAGCCAATTGAAATGCAGTCCACCCATGGTGAAGGAACTACCTCGAAAATCGAATCGATTGTAATTTTCAAATAACTTTTGATAAGGCTGACCATATCTATTCCTGTAAATGACCGAACCCAATCTTAATTTTCTTCCATTGAATTGCGAGGCCACACCGAACATTTCTTCACTCACACGCCTCCGATCTTGAATCTCATACCAAGTACGATGCAATCCGGAAGTCTGAAAGGAAGTAAACACGGTGAGTGAGTCGCCATCATTATACACATTGGCGTCGCGCATGACTTTGGAAAAGAAAATATCGCTATTCCATTTACGACTCCAATTAAACGAAACGGCACCCCCTCTGAAAAATCCCGACTCGGTGGAGGATGTATACGGTCGAATTCCTGCACCATTGGTGAGGATTAAACAAGGATCCGTTGATAGATTACGCCCTCCAGATAAAACCAACCCTTGACCATAAGACAACCTGTAATCACCTACTGCCAAAGCGCGTATCTTGCCTATGTCTTTTGCAAAAAGATGAAAAGAATAAAAATCGAAACCCGATTTTCGACTTTCTCTGAATAAGGCTTCACCAGGATCTTTTTCAGCTGTAAGTCCCCACCGCAATCGACCCATGGATTCGAAACGGTAGCGAACATACAATCCCAGCGGACTTCCCTCGTATGCAGGTCGGCTGTAGCGCGTATCATAGCCATATTTTTCTTCTGGAACAAACTGCATGCGGGTAGTTAGTTGATGTTTACCTTCACCTATCAATCGCTTCAATCCTCCAATGGGAAGACTCTTACCCTCTCCAACCGTCAAATATGGGAGCATCGTCTTAATCCAATCCGTGTCAAAACCATCTATGGCTTGTAGTTCCCTCACATCAAGCAAGGGTCCGAAACGAATGCGATGGAGGCAAATAGCTTGAGCCTGTTGAGGTGAAAGCAGTCCAGACGCTTGCAACTCTTCAAAAGTGGAACGATTCAAATTGAGGGGTTGTTCTCTCCATTCATCTTGAGATAAATCCGCGTTGATGGTTTCGGGAGCGCTTTCAATGGATAATTGTGGAGCCCACGATTCTTCCACATCCACACCTTGCGAAAGGATTTCCATTGCATGCATAATGAAGAACAGTAAGAAAAAAGTGGTGCGCATCGAATATTATTTGAAAAGCCGGATGGTAGCGCCTGGCGAGAAGCCAAACACCTCGTGATACGATGAATGAGCTATCAACTCCATAGATGCCAAACGAAAACCAAAAGCAAGCGAGATGGGTTCAAATCCGGATGACACACCCAATCGTATGGATAAGCGATTGGATGGATCATAATCGGCTTGCAACACATAGTTAGGTTTATCGATGTCGTTTTTCTCGGCGCCCAACAAGATGGTTGCCTGTCGGCCAACACGCCAATGCAAAGATGTTCCAAACCACATGGGCGTACGAAGATCACGCATTGGACTTCGGTTTGGGTTATGGATAGCGAATCCTGCCATCAGTTGATCCGACATCTGCCATTGGGCACCAAGTGCAGAGGTGAAAGCATGGCCGTTTCCATATCCATCGCCTTGCCTGATGGAATGAAGCTCCATTCTGGTGGCAATAGCCACTTCTTTGGATAGTTTTTTGGCGTAACCCAAGGCGGTGCGACTTGTATGGAACAAATCGTAACCCTCATAGGAGCAACCTAAGCCAATGGCATCATTTTTTCCAATCCTGAATGAAAGCATCGCATGAGACTCGGCCAATTCGCGCATCATCAATTTCGATGTATGGGAAAGACATGCCTCCGTGCGGTGAACAGCCAAAGTATCGGTTAACATGAATACCGGGTTCGACATGACAGAGGCTGCTCCTTGCGTAACGGGAATCACGGCCGACCATGGTTGAGCCAGCGCGAAATCACAAAAGTAAACCAGGTAAATAAAAAAGCGTCGCATATAAAAAATTCAACGAGCGGCGAAAATAATTTGGAAATTGTGAATCGAGTAACTTAGCAATTGAATTAAACGCTTAATTTGACGCTGTGAAGAAAAAGCTATTGCTGTACAGCCTCCTGTGCTTTGTTTTAGGTATCCCCGCCAAGGGTATTGCGCAAAGCAGAGAATTCCATGTGATTGGCTACTATGCCGGGCGCACTATTCCTCCGGATAGCTTCCAAGTAGAGCAGCTATCACATCTGATATGGTGTTTTGGACACCTGAAAGGGAATCGGCTGCATATCGCCACTGAAAAAGACAGTATCATCATTAAACAAATGGTGGCATTGAAAAAGCGAAACCCAAAGTTAAAGGTGCTCCTCTCATTGGGAGGCTGGGGCGGATGCGAGCCATGCTCGGATGTTTTCTCTAGCAAACAAGGGCGGGACGAATTTGCCAAATCAGCGAGGGAGTTGTGTGACTACTTCGGAACAGACGGCATTGACCTCGATTGGGAATATCCCGTGGTAAAGGGACATCCCGGACACCCGTATAAGGAAGCCGACCGCGGCAACTTCACCGAACTTGTGAAGGCGCTACGCTCCCAGCTGAAGACCGATGCGGTCATCAGCTTTGCCGCGGGTGGATTCACAGCTTACATTGATTCCTCTATTGATTGGAAGGCTGTAATGCCCATGGTTGATTTTGTAAATGTGATGAGCTACGACTTGGTGCACGGCTACAGCACCATCAGCGGCCATCATACCCCCCTCTACTCCACCAAGCAACAAACCGAATCTACCGATCATGCAGTGAAGATGATGATTCGAAAGGGTGTTGAACCGAGCAAGATTGTGATAGGGGCTGCCTTTTATGGAAGGTACTTTGAAATGACCGAATCGGGTGAGACCGGATTATACCGCCCATGCCGTTTCAAGCATGCGTTCTCCTCAAAATACGCCAGCGATTCGTTGAGCACAACCAACGGGTTCGAAGTGTTTTGGGATGATGAGGCGCAAGCACCCTATGCCATCAATAAAGAACGAAGGCTGCTGGCCACCTACGACGATAAAAAATCCGTCGCCCTAAAAACAGCATATGCATGGAAGCAAAACCTGGGTGGCATCATGTTCTGGCAGTTGTATGACGATTCATTTAAAGGCGGACTGCTTGAAACCATCAGCAACACCTTACTTAAAACCAAAGAGGGATGGAAATAATCATACTTGGAATTACGGGACCCTTGTTCATCTTATTGGGATATTACTTCTCCAAGTTCCCTCCCAAAAAAATCAACAACATTTACGGCTACCGAACGCCACGCTCGATGAAATCGCAGGAAGCATGGGACTTTGCACAGGTGTATGGAGCGAAGAAAATGATGCTGGCTGGATTGATCATGTTGGTAGCAGGCATATTGCTTTTAACTTTCAATCTAACCGAAAACATTGCAGCAGTCTTATCCATCAGTATACTGCTTGGATCAGCTATTTGGATGATTGTGGTTACGGAAAGGGAGTTGAAGAGACGCTTTAAA
The DNA here is from genome assembly GCA_046302815.1 of Bacteroidota bacterium. Taxonomy (GTDB): domain Bacteria; phylum Bacteroidota; class Bacteroidia; order AKYH767-A; family OLB10; genus JALRAP01. Next base: position 27,434 of record JBKCHO010000035.1, read on the forward strand.
TAGACAACCCCATCGTCAACACGATTTTTTAACAATAGGGAAATAATGCCCTAAAACAGACACGCTTATTTTGTAGCGTGAAAATAAACCTAGCATTCAAGTTTATTGCTTTTCTAAATGACTTAATCAAGTCATATCACCTACTTCACCCTCTTTCATTTCTTTTCAAAAGAAACTTCGGGTCCGGATTTGGCCTGCGAACTCGAACCAATTAAATCACGATGAATCACAAAGAGGCAAAGAAAAGAAGGGTTGACATAGTTGTGATTTCGGATATCCACCTGGGCACCTATGGATGCCATGCCAAAGAGCTGCTCCGATACATGAAAAGCATCAAGCCCAAGCAAGTGATCTTGAATGGTGACATCATTGATATCTGGCAATTTTCAAAATCCTATTGGCCTAAAGCACACATGCAAGTCGTTCGACAAATCATCAAGTGGGCCTCAAAAGGGACGCAAGTCCACTACCTTACTGGCAATCATGACGAACTGCTCAGGCGATTCGTAGGAATGGAACTTGGCTCGTTAAGGATTGCGAACAAACTGATCCTGGAGCTTCAGGGAAAAAAGGTGTGGTTTTTCCATGGCGATGTATTTGATGTAACCATGCAGCATGCCAAATGGTTGACGCGCGTCGGGTCGTTCGGTTACGACCTACTCATATACATCAACGCCTTTTGCAATTGGATGTTGACCCGATTAGGACGTGAAAAGATATCACTTTCGAAAAAGATAAAAAACAGTGTAAAACAAGCGGTGAAATTCATCAATAGTTTTGAAGACACTGCCGCCGGTATCGCCATCGAAAACGGATATGACATGGTGGTTTGTGGACACATCCATCACCCTGAGATGAAAACCATAACCAATGCATCAGGTAGCGTAAGATACCTCAATTCGGGCGATTGGGTCGAGAACCTAACTGCATTGGAGTATCACAAGGGAGCATGGACATTGTTCCGTTACCGGGATCACGACATCGATGATGAGGAGCAAGAAGAACATGCTGATGACCGAATGGCATCAGCCAACCAAAACGAATTATTCAACATGATGATGATGGAAATGTCCATCGAAATGAAATCCAACCAATGAAAATCCTATACGGAATACAAGGAACCGGCAACGGCCACGTGACTAGGTCGATTGAAATCATCCAAGAGCTTAGAAAACATGCCGACGTTGAGGTGCTGATTAGTGGCGAACAATATGAAGTACAACTTCCATTCGAACCGGAATATCGGATGAAAGGCCTGTATTTTGTTTTTGGCAAAAGTGGTGGTATTGATTTCTGGCAGACCTACAAACGGATCAAGACATTCAGATTGATCAAAGAGATTCGGACATTCAATGTAAAAAAGTATGATCTGGTCATATCAGATTTCGAACCGATCACAGCCTGGTCGGCCCGGTTGCATGGGGTGAAGTGCATTGGTCTCAGCAATCAGGCGGCAACCTTGCACCCAAATGCACCCAAACCCAGAAGCGGTGATGCATTGGGTAAATTCATCATTGAACATTATGCGCCCACCGAAGATCAATACGGTTTTCATTTCAAATCATTAAGTGACACCATTTTCACACCCATTATCCGCAAGGAGATTCGAAGTGCACCCATTTCCAACAAAGGCCACATAACGGTGTATCTACCCTCGTATGACGATGAAAAAATCTGCAAAAAGCTCAATCGTTTCGAATCGACCCAATGGCAGGTGTTTTCCAAGCATTGCAAGAAACCCTATATGGAAGGAAATGTAGTCGTTAGACCAATTGAGGGTAAACGATTTTTGGAAAGCATGGCCACCTCCAACGGTGTGTTGTGCAATGCAGGCTTCGGAACCACATCAGAGGCGTTATACTTGGGCAAGAAATTGATGGTCATCCCTATGAAAAAGCAGTTCGAACAGCACTGTAACGCGGCTATGCTTGAAGAGATGGGCGTTTCCACGATGAAAAGCATGAAGAAAAAACATTTTGACAAGTTGGAAGATTGGTTGATAAACGGCAAACCGGTATCGGTCCATTATCCCGACCAAACCGGGTTCATTGTCCAACGGATTTTAAACAAACACATCTCTCGGTTCATTCAACCTGCAAGAGAGTATATATCTTTGGCAACCGCTTAAAAGGAAATCCATCTTTTTCATGCGGATTCAATTGCCGTGATAAACCAACCATTCATATGGGGAGTCTCCGCTTCAGCTGCTCAAACGGAGGGCGCATCGCTTGCCGATGGAAAAGGATTATCGATATGGGACACCTTTTGCAAAAAAAAGCGGAAAATAGCAGATCAATCGACTCTGGAGCCTGGAACCGATTTTTATCATCGCTTTGGCGAAGACCTGGACCTTGTACAAGATCTGAAAATCCCAAACTTTCGATTTTCCATAAGCTGGCCACGAGTCATTCCGGAGGGTATTGGTCAAATCAACCATAAGGGTATTGATTTTTACGACAGGTTGGTTGATGGTTGTTTGCAAAGAGGCATCACCCCTTGGATCACACTTTACCATTGGGATTTGCCGCATAGCTTGGAAGTGAAGGGAGGTTGGACCAACCGGGAGGTGATTGATTGGTTCGAGAACTATGTGAATGTTTGCACCACGCGACTAGGTGATCGGGTCAGGAATTGGATGGTATTGAATGAACCCATGGCTTATTGTGGGGCTGGTTATTTTTTAGGTATGCATGCGCCTGGTCGTTCCGGCATAAAGCCGTTTGTAAAAGCAGCCCTTCATACTTCGCTTAGTTTATCGCGTGGAGCGGATGTAGTGAGGCGAAATGTAACCCAAGCCAATATCGGCTCCACCTTCAGCATGTCGGATGTGGAGCCATTAACCGATTCCGACAAGGATCAGCTGGCAGCAGCCAAGGTTGATGATTTACTGAATCGTTTTTTTCTGTATCCCGCACTGGGCAAAGGATATCCGCTGAAGCGGTTGAAATTCCTCCATTCGATAACAGACCATATGCAGCCCGGCGATGAAAACAAGTTGAAAGCCGATTTGGATTTCATCGGACTACAGAACTACACGCGAGAGGTAGTCAAGCATTCTTGGATCACACCTTATATTAAAGCATCGCTGATCAGTGCGAAAAAGCGCAACGCGCCTTACACCGAAATGGGTTGGGAAGTTTGGCCTGATAGCATCTACAAGTCTATCGCCAAGGTATGCTCCATCCCAAATGTTCCACCGGTTATTGTAACCGAAAACGGCGCCGCATTTGTAGATACAGTAGATGAGAACGGTAGCGTGAATGACATCAAACGACTTTATTACTTGCGCGACCATATTAATATGGTGATGAAAGCGAAGTCGGATGGATACGATGTGAGAGGATATTTTGTTTGGTCTTTGACCGACAACTTTGAATGGGCTGAGGGATATAGACCTCGATTTGGTTTAGTACATATCGATTACGAAAACAACCTGAAACGCACCATAAAAACCAGCGGGCGCTGGTACGGAAACCTGATTCAAATGAACGGCAAGTGAACTAGATCTGGTTACTGCTTTTTCTTCAGCTCCTTGTCTGATTTGATCACCTTTTCCTTCAGTCCCTCTTTGAATGCAGCCACCTTTTTACGGATTCGCGCATCGGAGGCACCGAGTATCTGTGCAGCCAGGATTCCGGCGTTCTGTGCGGCATTGAGTGCCACTGTGGCAACAGGAACACCGTTGGGCATCTGAAGAATGGAAAGCACCGAGTCCCAACCATCAATCGAGTTGCTCGACTTCACAGGAACGCCAATCACGGGTAGCGGTGTAATGGACGCCACCATCCCCGGAAGGTGAGCAGCCCCACCCGCACCGGCAATGATGACGCGGATACCACGGTCTGCCGCATCCTTGGCATATTCGAACATGCGTTGGGGAGTGCGGTGTGCCGACACCACGGAGATTTCGTGGGCAACACCTAACTCGGTTAATATATCAGCAGCCGCTTGCATGACCGTCAAATCGGAACTGCTGCCCATGATGATGCCGACAAGCGGAGATTTTAAAGAGGACTTGGATGGCATATATTACTGATTTAATTTAATAACTGTTTTAAAATCGGGAGTAACAAGTTACAAGTTATTATTCTAATCAACTATTCGTACTTCTCACCTGTCACTTTCCACCCTTCGACAGGCTCAGGGCGGCGCTTGTTACTTTTACCATATCTTTTACCTTCCTAGCCTTCTCCTTCGCTTCCTCAATCGTATTTGCGGTAACGGTAATGTGGCCCATTTTGCGGAAAGGTTTGGTGGTTTTCTTTCCGTAGAGATGTAAGTAGGCCCCATCCAAACGCATGAGTTCTTCCAATCCTTCGTACACCGCCGGGCCGGTAAATCCTTTTTCGCCCAACAGGTTCACCATTACAGCAGGCTTGATGATGGATGTATCGCCTGGAGGCAATCCTAAGATGGCACGCAGGTGTTGTTCGTATTGTGAAACGGTATTGCCTTCGATGGTCTGATGTCCGCTGTTGTGTGGTCGGGGCGCCACCTCATTCACGAGTAGTTCACCCTTACGGGAGATGAACATTTCGACGGCAAGCAATCCCACCATCTCCATCTTTTCGATCACTTGACGCGCAATGCGGATGGCTTCCTGCTCAATCGATGCATCTACTTCAGCTGGTGAGAACAGAAACTCCACCAGGTTCGCTTCGGGATTGAACTCCATCCCCACTACGGGAAAATGGCTCAATTCGCCCTGCTCATTGCGGGAAACGATGACAGATATTTCCTGTTGCAAATCCACTTTGCGTTCAATCACCGATGGTTCGTCGAATGCGGAAGCAACGGCGTCTAAATTGTTCAAGGGCATCACTCCACGACCATCGTAGCCCGATGTGCGTAGCTTCTGCATCACGGGGAATATATCGGGGAAGTTGGAGATTTCATTCTTGTTGGAAACCAAACGGAACTCCGAAGTAGGTATGCTGTTGATGCGATAGAATTCCTTCTGCAGTCCTTTGTCTTGGATGATGCGCAAAACACGAGGCTGTGGAAAAACCTTCTTCCCCATCTTCTCCAATTCTTCCAAGGCATCCACATTGACATGTTCGATCTCAACGGTGATCACATCGCAGTTGGCGCCAAAGCGCATCACATCCTCATAGCTCTTGAAATCGCCTTGCTGGAATCCGGCACAAATGGTGCTGCAAGGTGCATGGTCATCGGGATCCATCACTGCCACATCGATGTTGAAGTCGATGGCTTTCTGAATGAACATGCGTCCAAGTTGTCCGCCGCCCAACACGCCAACGCGTACTCCCAAAGGGTTCTGTTTCGGACTATTCGTTTTAGGAGTATCATCAAAACTGAATACCCCTACACTGATTCCCTTGGCGTTCTTACTTGGCATGATTGCTTTTGGATTGAGACAAAATTAACCAATGCGCTGAAGCCATCCCAAACAAGATTACAGAGAGCTGTATATCAAATTGTTAAAATGATCAAAAAGGGGGTTGCTTCCATTTGGCAATCGCTTCTTATCTTGCAGCCTCATTCTACAATTGCTGCCATTTATGTCGTTGCCAGAGGTCGTTATACACGGAAAACCATTTGTTGTAAAAATTGATGCGCAAACCATTGCCAACCGTGTTAAAGAGCTGGCTGCTGAGATTTCAAAAGAGTTTGATGGCAAGAAACCTTTATTGATTGGCGTTCTCAACGGCTCAGCCATATTCACGGTGGATCTGTTCCGAGAAATCCCTTACGATTGCGAAGTAACCTTCATCAGGGTGGCTTCTTACCACAGTGGCATGTCGTCAAGCGGCGAAGTGAAGCAAGTGATGGGTCTCAAAGAAAGCATCAAGGGACGACATGTGATCATCGTTGAAGACATTGTGGACTCCGGTGAAACAGCCAAGCACTTGTTGCAAGATTTGCAACAACACGAGCCGGCCACGCTGAAGCTCGCAACAGCGTTGTTCAAACCAGAAGCGTTGAAATACGATGTGCGACCCGATTATGTTGGATTCGTAGTAGAGCCCGACTTCCTCGTTGGCTACGGCCTCGATTACGATGGGCTGGGTAGAAATTTAAAAGATATCTATGTTTTGAAATCCTGATGTTATGCTAAACATTGTTCTCTTCGGACCTCCCGGTGCCGGCAAAGGCACACAGTCTGCTCGTTTATTGGAAAAATATCATTTGGTGCACCTAGCACCCGGCGACATCCGGCGCGCCGAGATTGCAAATGGTACGGCCTTGGGACTCGAAGCCAAATCCATTATGGAGCGTGGCGAATTGGTGCCCGATGCGGTGGTGATTGGCATGATCAAGAACAAGATTGACGCTAACCCTGCTGCTGCAGGTTTCATTTTCGATGGGTTCCCACGGACGAAGGCACAAGCTGCCGCGTTGGATGACATGCTTGCGGAAAAATCGGCTCCCATCAAAGCGATGCTTGCATTGGAGGTAAACAACGATGAGTTGATGAAACGCCTATTGCTTCGCGGCAAAGACTCCGGACGTCCCGACGACGCGCGGCCGCGCAAGTACGTCCTCGACATGTTCCCGTACCCCTCGGGTGACCTGCACATGGGTCACGCGGAGGCGTATGCCCTCGGCGATGTCGTCGCCCGCTACTGGGTGCAGCGCGGGTTCAACGTGATGCATCCGATCGGCTGGGACGCTTTCGGCCTGCCGGCCGAGAACGCCGCGATCAAGCGCGGTGAGGATCCGGTGCGGTGGACGTACGAGAACATCGCGCAGCAGAAGGCGTCGATGCGGCGTTACGCCTGCTCGTTCGACTGGGACCGCGTGTTCAACACCTGCGATCCGGAGTACTACCGCTGGAACCAGTGGTTCTTCCTGCGCATGTTCGAGCGCGGTCTGGCCTACCGCAAGGACAGCAATGTCAACTGGTGCCCCAACTGCCAGACCGTCCTCGCCAATGAGCAGGTCGTCGCGGGGCTGTGCGAGCGCTGTGACACCCCAGTCACCAAGAAGAAGCTGACGCAGTGGTACCTGCGGATCACCGATTACGCCGATCGACTGCTCGACGACATGGAGCAGCTCGAGGGCACCTGGCCCGAGAAGGTGCTGCTGATGCAGCGCAACTGGATCGGTCGCAGCCAGGGTGCCGAGGTGCAGTTCGTCATCGAGGGCCGCGACGAGCCGGTGACGGTCTACACCACCCGTCCCGACACCCTCTAC
>JBKCHO010000036.1:0-22945 GCA_046302815.1 Bacteroidota bacterium
ACTGCGTTTCGCTTACTCAGCCACCGAAAGGAAGGCGGGTGAAAAAAACATCAACGGTGGTTTTGATGCGCTCAACTGCGTTTCGCTTACTCAGCCACCGAAACGGATGTCAAAACTTAAACGTTTAATTTCCGTCTCATCCAATGGTCTTTTCATAAATGAACTTTGCTTTGCAGGATGTACAAAAAAGGATTTGGCTATATGTATATATTGAAATGCTCTGACGGCACTTACTATACAGGCAGTACAATCGATTTAATCCGAAGACTCAATCAACATAATATCGGTGAAGGTGCTAACCATACGGCAAACCGACTCCCGATGGAGTTAGTGTATGTAGAGGTTTATGTGGACATAAAAAAGGCGTTTTGGCGCGAGAAACAAATACAAGGTTGGTCAAGAGCGAAGAAGGAAGCACTGATTGAGAATAAAAGGCAGCTGCTTCCGAAGTTGGCGAGAAGGAAAATAAAAAAAATAAAAAGAAGCGATGATTGATTTCGGTGGCTTCGATGCGTTCGCTGCTCTCACTTACTCAGCCACCGAATGGAAAGTAAGTAAAAAGAACATCAACGGTGGCTGAGCCAGGTCGAAGCCACCGAATGGAAAGTAAGTGAAAAGATCACCAACGGTGGCTGAGTAAGCGAGCGAAGCGATTTCACATGAGCAACCGAATCCGATAACCCTAGATTGCAAAAAATAACCTGATCATCAACGGTGGCTGAGTAAGCGAGAGAAGCGAGTGCATCGAAGCCACCGAAGCCACCGCAACCAATCAACCCTTCACAAACCGCACATTCACCAGCTTGCCAGCAGATTCAAGCTGCACTTGGTAAACACCTTTTGGAAGCTGTGATATGTCGATGGTTTTGAAGAGTATTTGATTGGTGGCTTGTTGGTAAATCAATTTGCCGTCAACGCTAAAAATCGAAATACCGCTGATGAATGCTCCATCGTTATCGGAGCGGATATTCAATAAGTCGTTGGCGGGATTGGGATAAATAGCGAAGCCTTCCGAACTTGAAATGTTCTCTATGCCAACCGTACCTCCTGAAAGTTTTCCGACGAAGTTTGACCATTCGCCAGTTGGAGCGGTGTAACTTGATGAACCAAATGTTCCTGTTCCAAAAAAGGTTCCTGCAATATAACAGGTGCCGGCAGAATCAGAAAGAATTGCGATACCTTGATCGTAGTTGGTACCTCCACCAGCTTTAGATGCCCAACGAATCAAGCCGGTAGGACTGTATTTGGCGATGAACACATCGTTGGTTCCGGATAGATTATTACCTCCAAAACTGGCCACATTGGTGAATGTACCCGTAATGTAGCTGCTGCCTGCATGGTCGGTAGAAATTTTGATGCCCGTATCGAACTGGTTTCCTCCTTCAGATTTTGCCCAAACAGCAGATCCGGTGGGGGAATATTTTATCAATAGAATATTGCCAGCTCCATTGTCAACCACCGTTACTCCACTGAAGTTACAGTTGCCATTGATGTTTCCAACCACATACACAGCACCGTCATCATCCATTCCCACACCTTGACCACTATCACTACCGTTGCCACCTCCATGCTTGGCCCACAAAGCCACACCACTGGAATCGTATTTCGCAGTAACAACATCGGATGTGGCACCACTGGTTACAGACACGACTGGATTAGTGGAAAATGTAGCGTTGTTCAAAAAAGCACCTGTTACGGCAATTTGTCCGTTTCGAGACTGAGCCACGCCAAACAATTCAACTGAGTTTGTAGATGTGATTTTATTCACCCAAGAACATGTTCCGTCATCCAAGTAACGAGCAAGAAAGGAATAATTGTTAAAGTTGCTTGGGTTTACGATGGTATCGTTACCGAATATCGCAGTACCACGAAAATGTCCTGTCAAAAGAATGCCACCATTCAACGCCCGCTCCATATCAACGGGCTTATCTTGAAATGGACCTCCTGCGCCAACAAGCCATTGGCAAGAACCTGTTGCTGTGTCCAATTTTGCCAAGAATATGTCTGTCTGCCCTGGGCCAGACAACAAAAAGGTGTCAATTTCAATAAAGTTGTAGTAAAGACCTGAAACATATACTCCTCCATCAGCCACTACGATTCCCGCCGCATTGGAGTTCTTTCCAGGGTAGCCCAAAGCCTTTACCCACAAAACCGTACCTGATGGATCCAATTTGGCGGCATAGACTTGATTGTTGGCGGACGCAGTCAAAGAAAAGCTGCCAAAAGTCCTAGTTCCGGTATATTCGCTAACCAAGTAGGTATTACCTTGATCATCCACATCAATATCCATGTAGTGCTGGAAATTGGTGTTACCACCTATGCTGTTCGACCATGTCCAGCTGACAGGCTGAGCTTCAGCAATTTGTATTAAAAAAAGACAGGCCAGGGTAAGGTAAATCTTATTCATGATTTTGTTGTGTTTTTAGGTTCTCAAATATAAAAAATCCAACTTATGACCTATGTCCATCTAGCTATTAAATGATCGGCTGATTGTCATTTTTTGTGGATAATGCTTATTAATTTCGCACCAGTTCATTGAAATATACAGCTTATCCAGAAAGGCGGAGGGACTATGCCCTAAGATGCCTTGGCAACCCTGTGTCAGAAAATGTTCTGCCACATGAAGGTGCCAATTCATATCACACGTTATTCCAACGTTGGTGAGCAGATAAGCCGGATTTACCCCTGTCGCAAAATGGCGCACACGGCTTCCGGCTTTTCTGGCCAGCGCGACAACAATGAAAAGAGAAATTATTCTTACCGCAGATGGATCTCACAGTGTTTACTGTGTAGATACCGATGAAACCTACCATTCAAAGCATGGGGCCATGCAAGAGTCAGTGCATGTTTTCATTCGAAATGGATTGGATGAAGTGCTGGCTCAAACGAATGCTCCACGCATTCTTGAAATTGGATTCGGAACAGGATTGAATGCCTTGCTCACGCTTTCACGAATGGAGGAGTGTAGTGCCACTTGTGATTATGTGGCCATCGAGAAATTCCCTTTGGATGCTGCATTGGTTGAGCCCTTGGATTTCATTCCCTCAAGAAAGCAGGAGTTTATGAAACTGCATTTGGCTACCGATGAATTACAATTGCAGGGAAGGATGCGCCTAAGAAAGGTTAAGACGGATTTTCGTGACCCAATGCCAACCATTGAGGGTGGATTTCAGCTGGTCTACTTCGATGCCTTCTCACCAACCAAGCAACCCGAGTTGTGGACAGAAACCATATTCACCAATATCCGAAATGTCTGTGCACCCGGTGCCATCTTGGTAACCTATTGCTCCAAAGGCGAAGTACGCAGAAGTATGCAAGCCGCAGGTTGGAAGGTTACCAAACTACCTGGCCCAAAAGGAAAACGAGAGATGGTGAGAGCGATAAATGATTTACCAATGACGAATTTTAATTGACAAGTCTGAAGTGCCTTACTATGCAACATGTTTTTATGAATATAACTGAACAACTACAATCCCAAATCCTCGTCATCGACGGCGCGATGGGCACCATGATTCAACGATATAAGTTGGAGGAGAACGACTATCGCGGTGAAAGGTTCAAAAACCATCCGCACGATTTGAAAGGGAACAATGACCTTTTGTCGATTACTCGCCCAGATATCATCGGAACCATCCATCGCGAATACCTGGAGGCGGGCGCTGACATCATCGAGACCAACACCTTCAATGCCCAGCGAATCTCGTTGGCCGATTACCACATGGAGAATTTGGCTTATGAGATCAATGTCGCTTCTGCACGGATTGCTCGTGAAACAGCCGATGCCTTTATGAAGCAGCACCCCGATCGAGTTGGTTATGTTGCTGGGGCCATTGGGCCAACCAATAGGACCGCATCGCTCTCACCCGATGTGAATGACCCCGGTTATCGAGCTGTTGATTTTGATCAATTGGTGGATGCCTATTCAGAACAAGTACGAGGATTACTCGATGGTGGAAGCGACCTATTGTTGGTGGAAACCATCTTTGATACACTCAATGCCAAAGCAGCATTGATGGCTTGCATGCAAGTGATGGAGGAAAGGAAAATTGTTGTACCAATCATGGTTTCGGGAACCATCACCGATGCTAGTGGAAGAACTTTGTCCGGACAAACTGCCGAAGCATTCCTCCGTTCGGTTTCCCATGCGCCCTTGTTAAGTATCGGTTTCAATTGCGCTTTGGGCGCCAAGGAAATGCGTCCTCACCTGGAGGAGTTATCTGCGAAAGCTCCGTTTTTTGTAAGCGCATATCCGAACGCCGGATTGCCCAACCAATTTGGTGAGTATGATGAGTCGCCCGATAAAATGGGGCATCACATTTGTGATTTACTCGACAGTGGATTCATTAACATTGTAGGTGGTTGTTGTGGTACCACACCCGACCATATACGACGCATCGCACAGCTCGTTAAAGACAAAAAGCCTCGAGTGAAACCTGCCCCCGATGGCATGTTCCATCTGAGTGGATTGGAGGCGGTCACGCTTCGTCCTGAGTCTAATTTTATGAATGTGGGAGAGCGCACCAATGTTACTGGGTCGCGCAAATTTGCCAAACTCATCATCGATGGTAAGTATGATGAAGCGCTTGCCATTGCTCGCGATCAAGTGGAGGGCGGAGCTCAGGTTATTGATGTGAACATGGATGAGGGCATGCTCGACTCAAAGGCGGCCATGACCCGTGTCCTTAATTTGATGGCGGCGGAGCCCGATATCGCGCGCCTGCCAGTTATGATTGATTCCAGCACATGGGAAGTAATAGAGGCGGGTTTGAAATGTACACAAGGTAAAAGTGTGGTGAACTCCATTTCTCTGAAAGAAGGGGAAGTGGTTTTCGTGGATCAGGCAAAAAAAATCTTACAATACGGAGCAGCTGTTATTGTGATGGCCTTTGACGAAGAGGGTCAGGCCGATACTCTGCAGCGACGCATTGGCATTTGCAAACGCGCCTATGATATTCTGGTAAGAAAGGTCGGCTTCCCTCCAGAAGACATCATCTTTGATCCAAACATTTTTCCTGTTGCTACGGGAATGGATGAGCACCGCCGAAATGCCTTGGATTATTTCGAAGCCACGAAATGGATCAAGGCAAATCTGCCCAAAGCAAAAGTGAGTGGAGGGGTTTCGAATGTGTCTTTTTCTTTTCGTGGCAATGATTTGGTGCGAGAAGCTATCCACTCAGCCTTCTTATATCATGGTGTTAGAGCCGGCATGGATATGGGCATTGTGAATCCAGGAATGCTGCAGGTATATGATCAAATACCAAAGGAACTGTTGGAGTTGGTAGAAGATGTGTTGTTGGATCGCAAAGCAGATGCCACTGAGCGCCTGATCCAATATGCTGAAACCGTTAAGGGTTCGGGAAAGAAAGTCGAACGCGATGAAGCTTGGCGAAACGGCACAGTGCAGGAACGACTTACACATGCTTTGGTAAAAGGCATCACCGATTACATTGATCAAGATGTTGAAGAGGCACGCAAGTTATTCCCCAAAGCTCTGCAATTGATCGAAGGACCCTTGATGGATGGTATGAATGTAGTTGGTGATTTGTTCGGGGCGGGCAAGATGTTTTTACCGCAAGTGGTTAAAAGCGCTCGTGTGATGAAGAAAGCTGTTGCCTACTTGCTTCCTTACCTTGAAGCCGAGAAGGCCCAAGGCGAGGGTCGAAGTGCAGGTAAAGTTTTGCTGGCTACCGTTAAAGGCGATGTCCACGATATTGGAAAAAACATCGTAGGCGTTGTTTTGGCTTGCAACAATTATGAGATAATTGATTTGGGTGTGATGGTTCCTTGCGATAAGATTTTGGAAGCCGCTCGAAGGGAACAGGTGGATGTGATTGGGTTGAGTGGACTGATCACACCTTCATTGGATGAAATGGTGCATGTGGCCAAGGAAATGGAACGCGAAGGATTTTCAGTGCCTTTGCTTATAGGTGGTGCCACCACATCCAAAGTTCATACCGCTGTTAAAATTGCACCGCATTACAAATATCCGGTGGTACATGTGAATGACGCCTCTCGAAGCGTGCCTGTGGTGAGTTCATTAGCTTCCGCCGATGCGCGCGAATCGTTCATGCAACAAGTGGCTTCCGATTACGAGCGCGTTCGTCAACAGCATGCGCAAGCCAGGGCGCAAGATAAATTTATCCCGATTGCGGAGGCTCGTGCCAACGCTTTCAAAACCGATTGGAGTGCTTTGAGTTTCATTTCACCGGCAAAGCCTGGTATTACCGTGATGCAGGATTGTCCCTTGGATGAAATCGTGCCGTTTATTGATTGGACACCTTTCTTCCATAGCTGGGAGTTGAAAGGAAGCTATCCACGCATTTTAAATGATTCCGAAAAAGGCGTAGAGGCCCGCAAGTTGTTTGCCGATGCACAGGCTATGTTGAGTCAAATTGTGTCTGAGAAATGGATTAAAGCTCATGCTGTCGTTGGTTTGTGGCCTGCTAACAGCGAAGGTGATGATGTTGTTGCATACGCAGATGACAATAGACAGCAAGAGATGTGCAGGTTGCATACGGTGCGTCAGCAAACACAGAAGCCAGCTGGCATGCCTAATATCGCTTTAGCTGATTTTGTTGCTCCTTGTGGATATGATGACTTCATAGGCGCATTTGTAGTAACTTGCGGTGATGGCGTAGATGAGCGCGTATCTGTTTTTGAAAAGGATCACGATGATTACTCCGCTATTATGTTGAAAGCTTTGGCAGACCGCTTGGCAGAGGCATTCGCCGAGTTTTTACACATGAAGGTTCGAAAGGAGATTTGGGGTTATGCAAAGGATGAGCAACTCAGTGGTGAGGACCTAATCGCTGAAAAATATCAAGGTATACGTCCCGCCCCAGGATATCCCGCCCAACCCGATCATACGGAGAAAACAACCCTATTTGAAATACTGCATGCAACAGAACATACAGGTGTTACATTGACTGAAAGTCTGGCCATGTACCCTACGGCCGCTGTTTGTGGTTTGTATTTGGCACATCCAGGTTCGGTGTATTTTGGGACTGGAAAAATCGACAACGACCAGGTCGCTGATTATGCCAAACGGAAGGGGTGGAGTATGGCTGAGGCGGAAAAGTGGCTTGGACCGATTTTAAGGTAGTTTCAAACGCATTGGCTTTCTGAAGAAATTGAAGCACACTTTTTCCGCTTCATTTGTCATTCAATATAAATTGATTTCTAATCATTTTTCAGGGAAATGATATAGGTCATGTTGGTTTGTTTGCCTCATCGATTCCTTTGTGGTTGTGAACCGATATATAAATTTTATAACTCTACCGCTTCTGTGGGTATTAAGCTTCACCAATACAACCGCTCAATCGCAGGATACTGCCACAGAAATAATCCGTAAAGCAGATACCCATGCCCGTGGAACAACTTCTAAGGCTAATGTAACTATCAAAATCATTCGACCCAATTGGTCGCGAGAGCTTAATATGCGGATGTGGGCTAAAGGCGCGGATTATTCACTGATTTTGATTCAGTCGCCAGCCAAAGAAAAAGGGACCGTCTTTTTGAAGCGTGGCAAGGAGGTATGGAATTGGATTCCCTCCATTGAACGAAGTATCAAGCTGCCACCCTCTATGATGTCACAAAGCTGGATGGGCACCGATTTCACCAATGACGATCTAGTTAAAGAGTCTTCGGCAGTTACGGATTATGTGCATAGTTTTTCGGGCAGCGATACCTTATTGGGCCGACCATGTTATGTGATTACTATGATTCCAAAACCCGAGTCGGCAGTCGTTTGGGGAAAGGTTATTGTAAGGATTGACAAAAAAGACCACATGGAACTTCGAATGGATTTTTATGATGAGGAAGGTGAGCTAACCTCTGTCATCCAGGCTACGGAGGTAGGTACCATGGCTGGTCGTATGTTGCCTACTACGATGGAGATGACTCCGATTGGCAAAAAAGGTCATAAAACCGTTATGAAATATGCTAATTTGATATTGGATGAACCGATCGATGATTCTTTTTTCACTACGACAAATCTGAAAAAGGTAAGGTAGTTATGTATCTGGTTTTGGCTTGGAGAAACATATGGAGGAATCCTCGGCGATCTTTGATTACCATGGCATCGGTTTTCTTTGCTGTATTGCTGGCCATATTCATGCGCTCGGCAACCAAAGGTGTATATGAAAATATGACCGACACCATGGTTCGCTTTTCTTCAGGATATATTCAGGTTCATGCCAAGGGATACTGGGATGAGCGGGTTCTTGACAACTCTTTTGTTCAAAGTGATGGTTTAGTGGACTCGCTTTTAGATTTGGGAATGGCATCCGTAGTTCCGCGGCTTGAAACATTTGCCTTACTCTCCTACGGCGATAAGTCGCGACCCATCGCCATCATAGGCATCGACCCCATCCACGAAAGCGAAGCAACCGGACTTGGCAGGAAAGTAATAG
This sequence comes from Bacteroidota bacterium, assembly GCA_046302815.1. Lineage (GTDB taxonomy): Bacteria > Bacteroidota > Bacteroidia > AKYH767-A > OLB10 > JALRAP01. The sequence continues at coordinate 8,412 of JBKCHO010000036.1, forward strand.
AAGGTGTTTTGCCTACCTCTAATGAACATGGTATCATCATAGGTTCTAAACTGGCACAAGCCATGCGAATAAGTGTGGGTGATACAGTCGTTATGATCGGACAAGGTTACCATGGTAGCATGGCTGCGGCGTTGTTGCCAGTTAAAACAGTTATTCGATTCGGTTCGCCAAGGCTGGATGAAAACTTGGCATACATGCCTATAAGGAGTTGTCAATCGGTTTTTTCAGCTGATTCATTATTGACCTCTTATTCGGTAATGATTTCAGATCCGGCTTCTGTTGTGGAGCAGAGTGCAAAGATCAGTTCGCTTTTGGATACGGGTAGATATGAAGTGATGCACTGGAAGGAAATGCTTCCGGAGTTGGATCAGCTAATCGAAGCGGATTCCGCAGGCCACTATCTCACCATTTATCTTTTGTATCTGGTGATCTCTTTCGGATTGTTTGGAACCATGCTCATGATGACCCGGGAGCGCTTGCATGAATTTGGAATTTTGGTAGCAATTGGAATGAAAAAACATGTGCTTGGGATGATCGTGGTAGCCGAATTGTTTTTCATTTCTATTGCCGGCATAATCTCTGCCTCTTTGGTAGGTTATCCATTGGTGACATGGTTGAAATACCATCCCATCCATGTGGGTGGTCGTGTAGGAGAGTTGTATGAAGGATTCGGATTGGAGGCCATCATTCCTTGTTCGAACGACCCTGGTGTGATTGCCTATCAGGCATTGCTGGTGATGGCTGTTACTATGGTTTTATCGTTATATCCATTTTTCAAGATTCAACGCCTAAGTCCTTTGCAGGCAATAAATAGTTAATCGGATGCTGCTCATCATTGCTTGGCGAAATATTTGGAGAAACAAGTTGAGAAGTCTTGTGGTGATGCTATCGATATCTGTAGGCGTTTGGGCTGGATTAACGATGATGTCTTTTTCATACGGCATGTATCAAGGACATATTCGTAATGTGATTTCATATCAGCTTTCGCATATACAAGTGCATCATCCGGAATTCCGATCCGATATGGATATTGTAGACACATTGGCGGGAGCACTAGATATGGAGATAGCCATACGAAAAATCCCCGGTGTAAAATCCACGGTCCGTCGTTGTATTTCTCGCGCCATGTTGGTTAGTGCCTCCGGATCGGCAGGTGTGGTGGTCAATGGGGTAGCTCCCAATGATGAACGGTTGGTTACAGTATTGGATTCATTACTTGAATCGGGAACCTATTTCCAAGACGGAAATAAAAAGGAGTTACTGATGGGGTCCAAGCTCGCCAATAAGCTACATGCAAAACCGGGTTCTAAAGTAGTCCTCATGATGCAGGATGCGAACGATGAGATGGTTTCAGGTGCATTTCGAGTGAAAGGGGTTTTCCGTACGCGGAACTCTGAGTTCGACGAGATGACCGTGTTCGTTTCAATTGGTAAGTTTCAAGAGTTGACCTCCTTGCGAGGACAAGCACATGAGATTGCCGTATTGCTGAATGATGATTCCAATTTGCTGGAGGTCCAACAGAAAATCAAAAGCATTGCAGTCCATGCTGAGGTATTGAATTGGATGGAGCTTTCTCCAGAGCTGGATCTTGTTGTTAATTCATTTGATACCTACATGTATATTTTCATGGGTATTATTTTGGCCGCATTGATGTTTGGTATTGTTAACACCATGCTCATGGCTGTATTGGAGAGGCAGAGGGAAATTGGTATGTTGATGGCAATCGGGATGAACCGTTCCCGAGTTTTTGCCATGATCATGATGGAGACCTCTTGGCTTGCTTTGGTTGGTGGACCTGTTGGCATACTTTTAGGCCATCTTACTATCTATTGGTTTGGCATCCATGGAGTGGACTTGTCTCAGTATTCGGAGGCGCTTTCGATGTACGGATTCTCCAATATCATCTACTTTGAGCTCGATAGAGGTTTTTACATGCCTATACTTTTAATGACTTTAGCCGTCACTATGCTTTCGGCGCTATATCCAGCCCTCAAGGCTCTCTCCCTTGATCCAGCAACAGCAATTCGTAAAATTTAATCCTATGGCAACTGCGGTTATCGATGCGCATAATGTATCCAAAGTTTACAATCCAGGAAGTGTTCCTGTAAAGGCTTTATCTGATATTCATCTTCACATAGAGCAAGGTGAATTTACGGCCTTGGTTGGACCATCTGGTTCAGGAAAATCAACCTTACTGAATATCATCGGTGGTCTAGATAGGCCCACCACTGGAAATGTAATTGTTTCAGGTCAAGACCTAACGGAGATGGCGGCGAACAAATTAATCGATTTTCGTTTGCATCATATCGGCTTTGTTTTCCAGTCTTTCAATTTGGTTCCTGTGCTCAGCGCCAAGGAGAATATTTCCTTGGTTATGCTGATGCAAGGGGCAACTGTAAAGGAGCGTAACAGACGCGCAGAGGAGCTGCTTTTCAGGGTAGGGATGTCTGATAAAATGGATGTGAGGCCGGGAGAGTTATCGGGTGGTCAACAACAACGCGTGGCTGTGGCACGAGCCATGGCTTCCAAGCCTAAGTTTATTTTGGCTGATGAGCCAACAGCTAATTTGGATTCAAAAGCAGCCGCAAATTTGTTGGATATGATGGCTGAATTGAATAGAGAAGATAAAACCACATTCATCTTTTCCACACATGATCCGCGCGTTATCGAAAAAGCCAGAAGGGTTATAACACTTGAAGATGGCCGAATAGTTAATGACACGGCTCAAACACCTCTGCTTCATGATTGAGAAAAGGCAAGGGTTGATTGTGGGATTACTGCTTTTTTTCACGCAGTATACTTCATTGGGGCAGGACTCCACGAATTGGAGTTTACGAGGGTATGTAAAAGGCATGTATACAGGAGCTGAGTCCTCCTATTCAGAACATTTCATGCAAACGGGTACACTGCATGGGCGTTTGCGATTCGATTTCAACCCCACCGAACGGATTGCTTTTCGATCGGATATTCGAAACAGAATCCTAAAAGGTGATGCAGTACAAATGATCCCTTACTATGTTGACTTGATGAATGATGACCCTGGAATGTTTGATCTGAATGTAACTGATCAATGGGATACTGATTTTATTTGGGTTTTGAATGTTGATCGACTTTTAATGGAGTACCGTACAAAAAGTTGGATTTTCACAGCAGGTCGCCAACGCATCAATTGGGGTTTAAGTACAGTTTGGAATCCTCACGATGTATTCAACACCTTCGATTTTTTTGATTTCGATTATGAGGAAAGACCTGGAAGTGATGCGTTTCGTTTGCAGTTCGATGAAGGCGGTTTGTCGGGTTTAGAGGCTGCTGTTTCTAGTGATGTAGATGGTCAGTTACGCGCCGCCATACTTTACAGATTCAACAATTTGAATTATGATTTTCAATTTTTGACAGGATACTCCTATGGTCGATGGCTTGGTGGTTTAGGTTGGGCCGGTAGTATTGGTGAGACCGGATTCAAAGGGGAATCAAGATATGTCCATACACCATATGATACTCCTTTCGAAAACAAGTTGGTTGCTACTGTTGGATTGGATCGGACCTTTGATCCAGGATGGTATGTTGGTGTGAATGGTTTGTATACTGGATCGGATTCCAGGATAGGCAGTGAGTCTCCTTTGTTATCATTTTCCTATGATCGCGCTTTGATGGTGCAGGTAAATCGACAAATTAATCCGATTTGGATTGCTGGTGTTTCTATTTTTTATGCATCTGAAAATCGGTTTGCCCTAATGCCCAGTATCTCAAGATCGATAGGCAACAATTTGGAGGTTTTGCTTACCGGTATTGGATTTTATGAAACGGGCATATCTCAGAACAGTATGTTCCTGAGATTAAGATGGAGTTTTTCGTCTTAACGAGCTCCGAATTAAATCCCTTTTGGTATAGCCTCGATGAGTTTGCGGGTGTACTCTGATTTCGGGTTCGCGTAGATATCCTCAGGATAGCCCGACTCTTCGATTTTTCCCTTATTCATCACAATCATCCGATCACTCATGAATTTCACAACGGATAAGTCATGTGATATGAAAATGTAAGTAAATCCGAATTTATCCCGTAATTCGTTAAGTAGATTCAATACCTGTGCTTGAACCGATACATCCAGCGCTGAAACGGACTCGTCACAAATAATGAATTCGGGCTCAACGGCGATAGCTCTCGCTATACAAATCCGTTGCCTTTGTCCACCTGAAAATTCATGTGGGTAACGGTTGAAGTGATCTGCTTTCAAGCTCACTCTTTCCAATAAGTCAATCGTTTTTTCCTTTCGGATTTTGTCGTTTCCATGCAGCTTATGAACCTGCATAGGTTCCAATATGGCCTCTCCAATGGTCATGCGCGGATTCAACGAGGAGTATGGATCCTGGAAAATAATCTGCATGTGTTTACGCATCATACGCAGTTCGGAAGCATTGAGCTTTAGGATGTCTTTGTCTTTGAAAAATACCTGTCCGGATGAGGGCTCTATCAATCGCAAGATACTTCTTCCCAATGTGGTTTTGCCACAACCTGATTCACCCACGAGGCCGAGCGTTTCGCCTGGAAACACATCAAAACTGACATCATCTACAGCTTTTACATATTCGGTTTTTCGACTGAAAAACCCTTTTTTGATAGGGAACCAATTACTAACATTAACTGCTCTCAAAAGTGGCGACTGTTGTTGCAGAATTTCTCTGCGCTCAAGTATATCTTTTTCCTGCAGTTCAAGTCCATCCACAAATGAAGTTATATTGCTATTTGTGGCGATTAGACTGCTTTCACCCTCTTGCATGAAATCAGAAATGGTGGGCAACATTTTTAGCTTTTTCCCGAGCGGAGGTCTGCAAGCAATCAGTCCTCTTGTATAGGGATGCGATGGATTTTTGAAAATGGATTCAACGGGACCTTCTTCAACGATATTTCCCCTATGCATGACTACTACCCTGTGTGCGATTTGGGCAATGACGCCCAAGTCGTGCGTTATGAAAACGATGCTCATGCCGTTTTCCTTTTGAAGCTCTTTCAGTAAGTCAATAATGCTGGCTTGAACTGTTACATCCAATGCGGTTGTCGGTTCATCCGCAATCAATATGGCTGGATCGCAACTGATAGCCATGGCAATCATCACCCTCTGCTTTTGTCCTCCAGACAATTGGTGCGGATAGCTTTCAAATATTTGTTCGGGTCTGGGAAGCTTAACTTTTTGGAAAAGCTCGATGGTTTTTTGCTTCGCTTCTTTTTTACCGATTTTTTTATGGAGCATAAGAGCTTCAGCAACCTGGTAGCCACAAGTTAATACCGGATTCAGCGATGACATGGGCTCTTGGAAAATCATGGCAATTTCATTGCCCCTGAATTTTCTTATTTCATTTTCATTCAGAGCTGAAATTTCGGTTGTGTTTCCATTTCGATCGGTATAATGAATTCCTCCTCCCGATATGTGGCTGGGCGGAGAGGGGATCAATTGCATGATCGACAAAGAAGTTACAGATTTTCCTGATCCTGATTCTCCTACAATACCAAGGGTTTCTCCCTTATCGAGTTGCAGGGATATGCCATTCACAGCGATGAAGTCGGCTCCGAATCGGATGTTCAGGTTGCTAACACGAAGAATTGTATCCGCCATAAGGCGGTGAAATTACAAAACATGAGTGAACAGTAGAAGGGGTTACCGTATGAGTGCTACGGTACCTTTGCGAACATCTTGTTTTCCGCACAAATCGGTCGTGGTAACCACATATATATATATACCCTCGGGGGCTTCCTTGCCACCGAGCTTTCCGTCCCAGCCCTTGTCTGGATCATTTGATTCAAATACGGCCAGACCCCACCTGTTGCGAATTACAAGTTCATAATCTTGTATCATGGTGGTAATGGGCTTGAATAATTCGTTTCTGGAGTCTCCATTGGGTGTAAAAGCATTTGGCACCCAGATACGGTAGGGTTGAGTTATTTCCAGGTCGATATTGAATGAATCTGTGCAACCGGAGTTTGATGTTGCAATTAGGAACACTTCGTACAGTCCTCCAATCATGTAATCGTGTTCAGGACTGGCTTCTAAACTGGATGATCCGTCACCAAAATCCCAATTCCAAAAGTTTCCGTTAACGGTTTGGTTTAAGAATTTATATTCTCCTGAAAAGGGACAAGAAACAGGTTTTGCCACGAAACTGGCACCTATATCCTCCACATAGTATTCGTTGGTTATTCCTAGTCCAGTTGTGCAGCTTGGTGTCCCGCCATCTGAAACGCTTATAAGATTGATGCTGTTGATGCCAGGTATATTTGTTGGAATTTGAATGGTTCCCTCCATACCTGTTGTTGTGGTTTGAATTGATGGCCCATTGTTCAAGGAATAAACAATTTGAAATGGAGGAATACCATTTGAGCATTCAATTGTAGCGATAGACAGAGGTTCATCAAGACAAAGTGAGTCGGGGCCGTAGATGGTTGAATTGGGTAGTTCCCTAACAATTACGGTGTCGTACTCCGATAAGGATGCAGGACAAACTGGGTTGGTGTTGGCTGTAACTCCTGTGAGCAATATAGGTATGGTATCGGCTGATGAAGTGGATATTGATAGGTTGGCGGTATTATTAATTGAAGTGATGTACTGTATGGGACCACCATTTTGAGTATAGCTGAATATGTATGGTGGTGTGCTATTGTTGCCAATCAACTCGATATTCACAGGTGTGTCGTTTTTGCAAACAATTGAACCACCGGAAACCGTTGCGCCAGGTAGGGGAATTACTTCCAATGAAACGGATTTAGATATAGCTCTGTTGCAAACGATAGGGTCTGCAGCTTCTACTGAATTTAGTATGACATTGAATGTGCCTGAATTATTAGTCGGCAGTTGAATTGATGCGGATGAGGAGCTGGAACCAGAAATTAAAGTTTGACCTGCTAGGCCGTTAATTGTGTAATTGAATGAATAAGGCGGTGTTCCACCAGTTCCTATAAAGCTTACAATGGGGGAATTGCCGAACTGACATACTGTTGTAGTGTCAATGGAAATGTTTGCATCAGGAAGATCAACAACGGTTATTGAAGTTGAAATGTTAGGGGTGTAAGGGCAGGTTTGATTGCCGGATCCTGAAATGGAAATCAGATTGAGCGTAAATGAACCAGGTATAGATGTATTGAAGTTGATGGCGGCGGTATCTGATCCGTTTGGAGTTGTAGCCGTTATATTCGGACCATTGTCGATATTGTAGGTGAAAGTGTAGGGGGCGGTTCCTCCGGTTCCAATGAATTCTACCGTTGCTGAATCGTTTAAACAAACCATCATCGGAGATCCAATTATCGCATCCACCAAGTTGTAAACATTAAACAGAAAATTGGTGGTGCCAGAAGATCCACATGCAGGATTGTTGAGGCTAGTGATGCCTGTAATCTGAAACAGTTGGCTTCCTGCTGTAATCGTAGAGGGAACTATTGATGCTTGGTTGTTTGATGTTGAAACGGGATTTTGGGGCACACCATTGATGGAATAATTGATTTGATATGGTGCAAGACTTTGTCCATTGCTTGTTGCGATGTTCACAAGAAGAGTCGGTGGTGATGCTCCCACGCAAGCCGAGGTGGGGCCAGCAAAAAACGGCTGGAAGCTAGGGGGTGGCTCCAAGGTGAATGTTTTTGTTATGGTATCCTTGCATGAACTTGAGGATGTAGAGATGAGCGTAACTGAGTAGGTTCCGGATCCAGAGTATGTGTGTTGGGGATTTGCAGATGTTGCGTTTGGCGAACCATCGCCAAAATTCCAGTCCCAGGAATTGATGCTACCAGCTCCTGTATTTGAACTATCGGTGAATTGTACCTGATAACTGCACAAGGAGGTGTCTATTTGAAAGTCTATTACAAATTCTGGAAGAACGGTTATTGTGGAAGATGAATTAGTATTGGCAGGGCAGGTTTGGTTGCCTGCTCCTGAAACGGATACTAAGTTGAGCGTGTATGATCCTGGAATAGAAGTGTTGATACTGATGGTCGCCGTGTCAGAGCCGCTTGATGTTACTGCAACCAGGTTTGGACCGTTGTCGATATTGTATGTGAAAATGTAGGGCGCTATACCACCGATTCCAACCAAATCTATAGAAGCGGTTTCGTTAAAACAAAAGGCAAGTGGGGGTGTAATGGTCGCATCTACCACATTATATACATTGAACAGGAAATTGGTGGTGCCAGAAGATCCGCATGCGGGATTGCTGAGGCTGGTGATGCCTGTGATTTGAAAAAGTTGGCTTCCAACCGTACTTGTGGAAAGAATTATGGATGCTTGGTTGGTGAGTGTGGTTATAGGAATCTGTGGTACACCATTGATTGAATAATTTATTCTGTAAGGAGCAAAACTTTGTCCCGTGCTAGTGGCAATGTTTACAAACAAATTGGGAGGTAATGATCCTACGCATGCTGAAGTTGGGCCAGCGAAAAAAGGCTGAAAGCTCGGAGGTGGATCCAGTGTGAAGGTTTTGGTTATGGTATCTCTACAAAAACCGGTCGATCTCGTTATTAATGTAACGGTATATGTGCCGGGTCCCGGATAAGTATGAGTTGGGTTTGAAGTGTAAGCTTTGGGTGATCCATCACCGAAATCCCAATCCCAGAAATTGATTGTTCCTGCAGCTGTATTAGAACTATCGGTGAATGTAACTTGATAGCTGCATCGGGTGGTGTCGATTTCGAAGTCTGTGACAAATTCCGGCAGTAAGGTTACAACTCTAGCTGTGGTATCTGTACATGTGGAGTCCAGTGTGGAAAATGCTATTAGTGAAACCACATATGTTCCTGTGTCAGGGTAAGTCCATGACGGACTGAAAGCTGTAGAGGTGCTGTTGGATACCGAGGGGTCATAAAAGTTCCATAAATAACTTGATGCTCCAAAGCTGTTGTTGGTCATTTGGATGGTGTTGCTTCCACAAACGACTCCTGGTGAGATGATACCGGCTACTACCAAGGATGGGCAGTTGACCACATTGATCTGATAATCTCTCAGGGTGTTGCCTATTAATTGACCGTTTCGGTATTCGCTTACGCAAATACCAACCACAAACTGCCCCAAGGTGTTGGGTAATGCTGTGAGTTCTCCTGTGGCTGGGTCAATGGTTAGCGGAGTTCCGCCCATTAAGTTGGCCAAATTAAATGGTGGTTGAAATGGTATGGGAAGGAATGGGGGTGGAGCTGTGTTCGGGTCAGGAACAGCTATTCCCGGCGTTGCCACATCCAATGGGTTGCATATGGAGTAAACCAACGAGTCTCCGTCTGCGTCTGTGGCAGCATGGTCAAAAACCAATGGATAGCCATTGCATGCAAAGGCTGGCGGAAGTGCATTGAAAACGGGGCTGCTATTGATAACTCCGTTTCCTGGTATGGTTGTGTAAAATGTAGCCCCAACATCGAGTGGATTTACCACATTCAAGATGGTTTGATTCCTACAACACCGTTGATAAGCCAACTGGTACCCTCCTGGAATGGATGGCAAATTCACAATTGCATAATAATTTGCTACACGGACACAGATGCCGGTTGGTGGTATAAAACAGGGAGAGTTGATGGTTGAAGGAACAGTTGTGGAGTCATTAGGACTCATCGCTAGTTGCATGATGAGGTTATTGGATGCGTCCCAAATACCCACATATGCCGTATCATCGAATGGTGGAATCCCATTGAAGCAATCTCTATAAACGGTCAGCCGAATCTCGTAATTATCGTTCCCCAAATAGGAGTAGTAAATTTCGCCTCCCACGATGTGAGTTGAGGATACCGGTTTGGCGAAAAATAACAGGAAAATACAAAAAATGCCTAGTCTCATGGGATCATTAATTTGGCTAGTTCCCAATTAAATGGGTATAGCCGAATTGAATTAACATGTTATAAATCCCCTGTGGTTTGCCTTTCTTATCCAAATTTAGGTTTTTCAGCGATTCCAAGCCAACATTTAGTAAAGTGAAAGAAATAACCGAATTCCCATGGATTTCTGCCATACCATTTATCGGTTTCTGTTTGGTTGGGAGGTATTGCATTGATTTTGATTAGCTGTGTTTATACCAACTTTTATGTGCTTGGGTTTAGTTAGAATTATCAAAAAAATAACAAAGTATTGATTATCAGGCTTATAAATTCAACTATGGTTTGGCTTCGAACCTTGTTAAAACATTTATCACTAATGGGTTGCCAATAAGGATTGGATTTCCTAATTTTGCGACCCCGATAATAAACTGAATCAAGTGGATACTTTAACTTACAAGACGGTTTCAGCCAATGCAAAAACCGTTAACAAGAACTGGATCGTCATAGACGCTGAAAACCAAGTTCTTGGTCGTGTTGCCTCCCGAATCGCTTTCATGCTTCGTGGTAAGCACAAAACCAATTTCACACCCCATGTAGATTGTGGCGATAACATCATCGTAATCAACGCGGAGAAGGTTCGCCTGACTGGAAACAAGTGGACGGAGAAGGAATACATCCGTTACACTGGCTATCCTGGTGGTCAGCGTTTTACTTCTCCTGAGGAGTTGTTGCGCAAGCACCCAACCCGTCTTATCGAAAAGGCTGTTTACGGTATGTTGCCCAAGAATAAGTTGAGCAATGCCATCAAGGGCAACCTACATATATATACAGGTGCGGAACATCCACATGCCGCCCAACAGCCAGTTAAAGTTTCCATCTGAAATCAATATCACATCTAATCCAGCATGCAATCAACCCATAAAATAGGAAGAAGGAAGACCGCCATCGCTCGCGTTTATCTGCAACCAGGCAATGGTAATGTTACCGTTAATGGCAAAGACTACAAGGTCTATTTTCCAACCTTGCCTTTGCAGTATATCGTAAACCAGGCATTTGAAGTCACCGGTAACCTCGGCAAATATGATGTAAAGGTCAATGTTGAGGGTGGTGGCATCACCGGTCAGGCACAGGCAATCCGCCTTGCTGTTTCTCGCGCCTTAGTTCAGCTCAACGAGGAATCCAAGGCTCCACTCAAAGCCAATAGCCTTCTTACCCGTGACCCCAGAATGGTCGAGCGTAAAAAGCCTGGTCAGAAGAAAGCTCGTAAGCGCTTCCAGTTCTCCAAGCGTTAATATCCCAAATCATCCAGAAACCAAAATTTACAAAACATACATTCCTACATGTCATCCGTTTCCCAGCAGCAATTACTCGACGCAGGCGTTCACTTTGGTCACCTCAAAAGAAAGTGGAATCCCAAAATGGCTCCATACATTTTCATGGAGCGCAACGGCATCCACATCATCGATTTGAACAAGACCTCAGCTAAATTGGATGAGGCCGCTTCAGCCATCCGTCAGATTGCAAAGTCCGGAAAGAAAATCCTTTTCGTTGCCACTAAGAAGCAAGCCAAAGACATTGTGACCAACGCAGCTCGCTCCGTGAACATGCCATACATCACCGAAAGGTGGCCCGGCGGATGCCTTACCAACTTCGCCACACAGCGTAAGTCGGTTAAGAAGATGACCGGTTTCGAGAAAATGATGACAGATGGCACTTTCGAGAATATCTCCAAAAAGGAAAAGCTTCAGATTACTCGTCAGAAAGCCAAGATGGAAAAGCTTCTTGGTAGTATCGCTGACCTGACCCGTCTGCCAGCTGCCCTTTTCATTGTGGACACGGTTAAGGAGCATATCGCGGTAAGTGAAGCACGCAAATTGAATATACCAACTATTGCTATTTGCGATACCAATACAGACCCTTCGCTTATTGATTTTCCGATTCCTGCAAATGATGACGCTACTAAGTCCATCTCGCTCATCATGGATGTAATGGTAAAAGCCATTGAAGAAGGTTTGGCCGAGCGCAAAACCGACAAGGAAAGCGATCGTGAGCGTGAAGCTGCCGCCGAGGAAGAAGCTGGAGATCGTGGCGAGGAGTCGGTTGAAATGTCTTCATCCAACGAAGATGAAGAGGGCGAATCCAAGAAACCTGCAGCCGGAAAAGGTCGCCCACGCAAGGCTACCCCAGCAAAAAAATAAAACAACTCTGATCCATTAGAATAAAAACGATATGTCAACCGTTACCATTTCCGCAGCAGATGTAAACAAGCTCCGCACTCAAACCGGTGCTGGAATGATGGACTGCAAAAAAGCCTTGATTGAGGCCAATGGTGATTTCGAGCAAGCTGTTGATTATCTCCGTAAAAAGGGACAAAAAGTAGCAGCCAACCGTGCCGATAAGGAAGCCAAGGAGGGTTACATCCTTGCTAAAACCAATGTCGATGCTACAAAAGGTTATTTGGTTTCTCTTTCATGTGAAACGGATTTCGTTGCCAAAAGCGCCGACTTCGTTAAGTTCGTTGAAGAGCTTTTGGATGTTGCTGTTGCAACCAACGCTTCGAGCATCGATGAATTGAAATCACAAAAAACGGGTGACTTGACGGTATCTGATAAGCTGTTCGATATCATCGGAAAGATTGGTGAGAAAATTGATATCACCGCATACGAGGTGATCGAAGCCCCCAAAGTGGTTATCTACATCCACCCAGGCAATAGAGTCGTTTCCATGGTCGGTATGTCTAGCGCTACCGCAGGTTCTGATGTCGCAAGGGATGTAGCAATGCAGATTGCTGCCATGAGTCCTGTTGCAGTGGATAAGGACGATGTGGATGCCCGCACATTGGAGCGTGAAATTGAAATTGGAAAAGAGCAGGCTCGTGCCGAAGGTAAGCCCGAGGAAATGCTTGAGAAGATTGCCCAAGGTAAACTGAACAAGTTTTACAAGGAAAACACCCTTTTGAACCAGCAGTTCATTAAGGATGATAAGATGGACATCCGCGCCTATTTGGAGAAATCCGAAAAAGGTTTGACCGTAAAGATGTTCCGTCGTGTTCAAATAGGGTAAAGGATACAACCTAAAATACAGCGCTCCGCATCACAGCGGAGCGTTTTTTTTTTGACTTACTCCACAGTTGAAGCTGTTGAATGCAGGGTTTGCTTAATTTGGTAACTTTGTAAAACAATCCTACTCAGGGCATGTAATATAAGCGCATCCTTCTTAAGCTCAGTGGCGAATCGCTCATGGGCAACAAGCAGTTCGGAATAGACAATAAGGTGCTTAGTCAGTACGCCCGGGAAATTAAGTCTATAGTCGATAAAAAAGTTCAGTTGGCTATTGTTATCGGAGGAGGTAATATATTCCGTGGATTACAAGCAGCCGAGGGTGGTATGGATCGTGTGCAAGGAGACTATATGGGGATGCTTGCAACGGTAATTAACAGCATGGCACTCCAATCGGCTTTGGAAACCATGGGTATTCAAACCCGATTGCAGTCGGCTATCAAAATGGAAGCCATTTGCGAACCTTTTATTCGCCGCCGTGCCGTTCGTCATCTGGAGAAGGGCAGAGTTGTTATTTTCGGAGCGGGTACAGGCAACCCTTATTTTACAACCGATACAGCTGCTTCTCTTCGTGCAATTGAAATTGAAGCGGATGTGATTTTGAAAGGAACCCGTGTAGACGGTGTTTATACCGCTGATCCTGAAAAGGACAAGAAGGCCAAGAAATTTGATGTCATTTCATTCGAGGAGGTTTTCCAAAGAGATTTGAAAGTGATGGATATGACTGCATTCACATTATGTCAGGAGAACAACCTTCCAATTATCGTTTTCGATATGAATCGCAAGGGCAATCTATTGAAACTGGTCTCGGGACAAAAAGTTGGAACATTGGTAAATAACATATCCCCAAAAGGGAAAATCAAGAAATAAAATTCTTCATCGCAAAACGCAAAAGCTATGACAGAGGAAATTAAAAAAATCCAGAATGAGGCTCAATCCATGATGGAAAAGGCCATTTCCCATTTGGAATCAGAGTTGGCAAAAATTCGTGCTGGTAAGGCCAATCCCGCCATGTTGGAGGGAATCATGGTCGATTATTATGGAACCAATACACCGCTGAACCAGGTAGCCAATGTGAATACTCCTGATGCTCGATCCATCGTGATTCAGCCTTGGGAAAAAAGTATGCTTACGCCCATCGAAAAAGCCATCCAAGCAGCTAACCTTGGATTCAATCCTCAAAATGATGGCTTGTTGATTCGCATTATTGTTCCTCCACTCACCGAAGACCGAAGGAAAGAGTTGGTGAAGCGTGCAAAGTCTGAGGGTGAACATGCAAAAGTGACTATTCGTAATCTACGCCGAGACGCTATTGAAAATGTTAAAAAGGAGGTTAAGAAAGGATTGCCTGAGGATATTCAAAAGGATACCGAAACCAAAATCCAACAATTAACAGATAACCACATCGCCAAGGTTGATAAACATCTTGATACCAAGGAGAAGGAGATAATGACCGTTTAGTAGGGTTTTTGGTCAATACCCTTGTCCTCTACCTTAGGCCGGTATTTTTTAGACCGCACAATGCGCGTCGTCCGGCTAAAGACCAACCCAATGGTAAGAATCTTCTCTACCCGACTTATAACCACCGTTCCAATAGGAGCGGTTTTTTTTCACCAGGTGTATTGTCGTCTAAATTCTTTCCGCTGGGTCATATCTCGGCAAGCCTTAAACTCTCTGCATATTTCATTTTCACTTTAG
>JBKCHO010000037.1:0-30671 GCA_046302815.1 Bacteroidota bacterium
GTATGTCTCTCCCATAAAAAGAATACGCATCTTACCGATTAATTGTTATAAATGGATGAATAAGCGTCCATGAATTCCTTTGCTGCGTTTTTCGATTGAAGGTGCGCTTGAAAATGTTTAGCCTTGTCATAAGCGCTTGACAAATCATTTGACACCTTTTGTAATGCATCAGCAAATGCAATGGGGTCGGTGACCGGCACAACAGTACCATATTTATCCTTACCTAAAATAATCTCACACTGACCGGCATTGGTGGTAACGATGTATAAACCAAAAGAACCATATTCAATAAGCGAAACCGGATACCCTTCACTAACTGAGCTCAGTACACCTACATTACATTGCATTGCGTATTTGGCGATATCATCCTTAGGCCCCGTAACCTTTACCTGGTTGCTCATATCATTTTCTCTGATGAGCATTTGAACCTTGTTGGCGATTTCCTGGTCAATGTGGGACCCGACCAAAAAAGCGACAAAAGGAATGCCACGCTCTTTCAGAATCAATAGGGATTTTATCAAGTTGATATGATCCTTCTGTTCCCGGAAATTAGCGAGATGCAAAATCCGCAAACCATTCGAAATGAATTCTTCCTTATTGCGGTCAACGGATTTCATATCCGAAAAATTCTCCAAATAGGATATACGAGAACGATCGCATTTCAATTCCAAAATAGCCCAACCGAAAAGCCGCTCGTTGACCATCACTGCTCCGTAGAACCATCGGGAAAGAAAAATAATCAATGGTCGTGGCTTTGCCTTCACCAAGTTACTCAAGCCGAGATGATGATGCCAAATCACCTTGGTTTTGGGTAAGAATAACTTCACCAACATACACCAAAACACGGAAGTGGAATGAGCATGGACCAAATCGGGTTGTTCATTTTTAACCAAGCGTATCAGTCGGATCAAAGCGGACAAATCTAAAGCACTCCGTTTGCCTAAATACCAATAACGAACTGCATTTGATAGTTGAGACTTCAAGATACCTTCAGTTCTGGTAGCAACCAATAAACTACGATGCCCTTCACGAGCAAAGGCGTTGGCCATGGTAACTGCCATTCGTTCAGAACCACCTAGATTCAAGGAATCAATAACTTGAAGAATCTTCATGCCTTGGGAACAGATTCAATGAGCTTCCTGAATGACTCAAGGGTATATCCCCTACTCCACTCCATGGCTTTGACGCACATGGATTGATAATGCTCAGGCTGTTTGATCAGTGAGGCTATGGAGCCTGCAATCTGATCAGCGTTTGGGGGCATCAAAATTCCTCTTTCCCCATGATTTAACATCTCGGGAATGCAACTGACGGGTGAAACAACGGGTAAGGTACCCCACCACATGGCTTCAGCAACCGATTTCGGCCATCCCTCTGAACGGGAGGGCATCAATAAGAAATGACTTGTTTGGTATATGCTATCAAGTTCCTTACGGTTCAGATTGCCCTTGCAAAACACTTTGCCATCCAAACCATTATCCGAGATATATTTATTTACTCTCTCAATCAATGGTCCATTGCCACAAATGCTTAAGTAGGCCATTAACCCCAAACCATTTAAAATCCGACAAACATCAATCGCAATCAGGGGATTTTTTCCTGCAATCAATGATCCCGCAAAGACCATATGGATAGGTCGATCAGCACGGATTGTTCGTATAGTTACAAGTTTAGCATCATCCTCATTGTAAGTGGCCGTAAAAGCATTGGTAACGCATTTTTTATCGGTTGATCTCTTTCCATAAACCAAGGCTATTGAATTCCGGGTCAGGAAACAATTAGCCATAATCCATTTTTGAATCCTGTAGGAAAATGGCTGTCCAATATTATCCACCCAATTACCCGCGTACTTGAATGATTTCCGCTTCCAAGGGAAACAAATCTGAATCAGACTAGCTAACAAACCCACATTACCAGGACATCGAACATGAACATGCCCTGTTCGAAACATAGTAAAGTAGATGATTAGGATATTAAGAGGGACAGCAATAAATGACTTTAATATTGCATCAATTCCTTTGGTAGAAAAGGAAAATAGGTTGATATGATTAATATGCTTGCAGAGAAATGACTCATCAATCGGGTCAATTTTACTGGAAGGAATACAAGGAGCAACAATGGTAACTGAGTCAAACTCCTCCAACCAAAGGTTCATCTCTTTAACATAAGGACCATAAGCGAATGTATTACCATTGCATTTCTTATGGACAACATGTGAGTACAAGAGCAGCTTCATAGCCGTTTCAAAGGCGAAATGATAAACAAGGAAAACCAACCAAAGATTCGGCCGATGAATTCAAACAAAAACCTTTTAACCTTCAATGTAGTGAAGACATTGATGAGTAATACAAATGCAAGTAAAAGTGTGATTGCATGCCATTTGAAAACATTGGTAAATCCAGGATCAGGATGTTTGCAACGCCATACATACCATCCATTTCTGACCACCATTCTGCCATATCGAACATAATTAGGACGCCCAGATGGGTCATGGTAGTGGTGCACCTGGGCATTCGTGTTAACATACAACTTACCGAAAGCGGATGCACGAACACTGAAATCAAAGTCTTCGTATAAACCATAACCACTAAACCGTTCGGAGAAGGAAATGTGCTTGAATATCCAAGATTTATAAGTAGCTATACCTCCCATGATATGGTCTACGGGATAAATGTTTCCATCCGGCGGATATCCATTTCGACCGTGACCATAAGGTGGGATAATCTCGGGTGGGTAATCTGACATCAACCCACATATTTTTCGCAGGATATACCTTAATGGTTCTCTAATGACCCAATCACCCAATTGATAAAATCGTAATTTGCCAAAATCCTTACTCTTTTCTACTTTGACATATCGGTTTTCAACCATATCCAATCCACTGATACCGATGGCATCAGGATATTGTAAAAATGAATTCTCTAAACATTCTAGAAAATTCGAATTCAAGACCAAATCATCATCTAAAAATGTAACATGGGTGGCTTGTGTATTGATGAACCGGGCTCCGAAATTGCGTTGTTTGGTCAATCCTTTATTGTTTGAATCGACATGGTGATATTGGACAGAGGTGAACATGGACATCAAATCCACCATTCGTTGATAGTACTCGTTCTCGGAAGCATCCACCACAAGCACTTCATCAAATCTCCTTGACAGGTTGCTTACTGAATCTAAAAGCCGTCGCAGGGATTCGGGCCGATTGTAGGTGCAAATGATGAGGGAGAAGAATGTCATTTAATGCGAACACCTATCGATTTCAAATCCATTGCAAACTTCAATGATTTATTGAGTTGCATCATTCGGTGAGGTAACAATAACAATCGAATAGGTGTTACCCACCACTTACAAGAAGTCAAATAGTTGAAGATGTTTTTAATCTTGTATTCATTTACAGTGATGCTTCCAAAATGTTTCAAAGCATAATACATGATTGTTGGGCTAGGCACTGGTCGAATCAATCCAACTGTTCGATTAATTTCCCAAGGCTGACGTTTACGTTTACGACCAACAATCTTTGATTGAGCACCCCAAAATCGATATCCTCCTGCGGGTGGCTTTAAATGTAAATTAACCGAAAATGGATTATGCAATAACAAATATCCCTTTTTGACTAGTGAAAGACCGAAATCGCTATCCTCGCCATACCCCCCATCATAGTTTATATCATTCCCTGGAACTTCGTCAAGAACCTTCCGGGAAATACATGAGTTGGCATTGTTAAAGTTATTCGAAACAACAGCCAGAGCCGCAGTCGACTGAAAGTACTCCGAACGCTTTTTGCTTAAATCGTTCAAATCCTGGGCCGGATGATCGGCCCGGATATCCAACCCATTGCATGCATCCACGTGGTAAGTCTGCATGAAACGGATATGGTTTTCAATGAAATCAGATGGGATACGGATATCGTCATCACCAAATACAATATAATCTCCTGTGGATCGCTCAATACCTTCGTTTCGTGCCCGACAACTTCCTTTGGATGTCTGCCAGACCACTTGTAAATGAAAAGGCCATTCATTTTGAAGGTAAATGCCAGCTGAACGGTCCTGCTCAGGGGTGGCGTCAACAATAATAACTTCTGTTGGAGTATAAGACTGGTTCGCCAAATCCTGTAACAATTGGAGTGTCATGGACTGCCGCATCATCGTTGGAATGATGTACGAAACGGATGGCTTCCCTTGAATGGAATTCAATTGCTGAAACCGATTAAACCCTTTAATCCTATCCCGCTTATTACCAACGAATGCCTTCCAAAATGCCAGATGCCAAATCGGATTGAACAATCCTGCTCGCATCAACAAATACAATGCATGTGGCCAACGGAACTTGTGGACGAAAAATTGGAATTTATCAGATACCGGAATGGAGTGAGTATGGTTTTGGTTTTCCGGAAATAGTCCTTTATAATACATGGGGACCGCGCCATTCTTAATCATATCGTAACCCATTGCAAACGCAGCCATGATTGAAGATCGATATGATATATTTAGACCTCCAAAATATTCCCAAACCGCTTTCCGGACAACAAATCCCGTCGGATCAACCCTCCAATTGATACAAGAATTCACACCTTGAAAATCTTCCACATACCACCAAGCTATGTGGGTTTGATATACAATCTCATGAAATGCATTACAATATCCACGATCCAATGAACTATGCCACAGATCGCCTGCACCTTCGGCTAAACCATCCAACAGTGATAAATCAGGCTCTCCTGTGTAGAGAAGTGATTCGCCGTTTCTAGCCTTATATTCCTTAAGCTGCAATGGACTTTCCAAGAACTTTTGAATAAAACCGTAAGTAATGATCTAAAACCACTTTAGAACTGAATCGATCCAGTATGGTTTTTCGAGCAGCCCCTCCTATTTGATGCCTCAGGTCAGAATCTGAAAGCAATAGGTTTATTTTATCAGCGAACATTTGGTGATTTGACGGATGAGCCATCAAACCATTTACGCCATCCGTAATAATCTCAGAAGCCCAACCAATGTTAGAAGCCACTATGGGTTTACCACAAGACATCGCCTCCAACCAAGAAACCGGTAGCGCTTCGGCATAACTTGGAAAAACACAAACCGTGGCGCGCTGAATATGAGCGATCATTTCTTGCCTTGGTAATCCAGGTATATACTGCACTTCCATACCCCGAAAAGAATCAAATTGCTTTTGCATGAGCATCCAAGTGGATTGCGACCCGGTATCTGCATCGGGGTTATCACGACCAATACCCAACAGTTTTACATCCGCTTGAGATTTGCGAACCATTTCAAAAATGATCGGGAGTTCAAGTACTCCCTTTTTCCGAGCTAGGGTGCCGAAATATAAAATAGTTGGCTTTTCGACAACAGCATCAGCCGGAACAAAACCAGTGGCATCAACAGCGTTGGGTATGACTTCCATGTTCCGATTGGAATGAAAAACCTTGTTGGTCACATCAGCTGTATGTTGGCTTACTGAAATGATGTGATTCGCCTGCAAAAAAGCCCGTTTTTCCAAAAAACGATAACGCAAACGAGATGACTTACCCACTAAATATTTGAAATATGTTTCTGAACCATTCAAGCGCATAACAACCGGACAACTTACCTTCACAAAAGCCGACAATCCCGTCCAATCGGGAACTTCCAAAACATCCAATTTACCTTGGCTGACCAAATCATTAACAATCCTTGAAATTTTGGCGCCTGTCAAAAAAGCAGTTAATCCGGGTAGTCTTACTCGCTTGAGCATAACAAGTGTTACACCATCCATGGATCGAACGGAATCCTCAAAGTCATTAATCAGAATCACATGGGGTGCCATGTTTCTTTGCAGCAGACCATGTACCAGGTCACGTATGGAGGTTCCTATTCCACCATAATATGTGGTCAAACCAGGATATTCAGTCGTCAAATAACCAATCACTTGTTGATAGCGTATTTGAGTACTTTTTTCAAATAATTAAAATCTGGTCGAAAACCATCGGCATATATAAAAAACAAAGAAATCAATCCAAGCCTATTATTCTTAAATACATCTACCATTCGATTACCAATCTGTGTCCTTAATTGTATTCTATCTAAGATGGCATTGGTATGATGCATGAAAATCTTATAGGAATTAAGCAAGCCTTGAAAATCAAATTGAACCTTCAAATCCTCTTTAAGCATATTATCTATTTGGTAATCCTCAATGCCTAAGGATGTCAAATAGAATCTCCTTACTCGTTGGTTCAATTGTAATGCCAAGGAAGGATTAGATCTATGTAAGCTACCCTTGCGAATACGATATCTAACCAATCGTTCATTCAAATTTGCCAAACGACCATGAAAAGAAAGTCGAACCCACATATGCCAATCCTCACAAGCAATCGTGTAGGTATCATCATAAAATATTTGATTTTTTCTGATTACATCAGCACGGATCATAACCGATGGATGTACAAAAGAGGCACTCCAAAGTAATGAAACACGAATTGCCTCATTGGAAATTGGATAATCCCATTTAAATATTGTACCAAAATTACCTGATTGATCAACCTGCTCCCAAAAGGCCTGTGTTCCACAAAGAACCACATCGGGATTTTCATCCATAAAACGGACCTGATGTTCTAATCGGTTTGGTAGGCAAACATCGTCACCATCCATTCGTGCAATATATTCGTTCTGCAATTGCTTCAATCCAAAATTCAAACCATAAACCAAACCTCTGTTTACTTCATTACGAATCAATTTAATCCGATCATCATGAAACGAATCAATAATCATGCATGTATCATCAGTCGAACAATCATCAATAATCAACAATTCAAAATCTAGGTAGGTCTGATCCAAAATAGATTGCACGGACTCCCGAATGAAAGGAGCCACATTGTAAACTGGCATTAGTATACCAACCCTCGGACTAGGCATGTGATGATTTGTTGGGGCACCAATCAAAAACCGGAAGAGGTAATTTCATCCATTCATTTAAAACAGCAGCCGGTATTTTATTTTCAGTGATTTTTAATGTGGTGCTAAATGAATTCCGTAAGGATCTCAAAAACAACATATGCCATGAAATTGATTTGAATCCGTATTTATACATATTGTGAAGTACACATTTTATGCATGACCGAATGTTCATCGGAAACGGATACAGGTTCAAAAACAAAACCAAATTGTTTCTCAACTGCAGTCCAAAACGAAATTTCTGGTAACCTTCACTTTTTCTTGCTTGCCTGTCGACACGGTGGTGCACCAAGATGGAAGGCTCATAAATCAATCGATAGCCACATTCAAAAGCCCTCAGAGAAACATACGCCTCCTCCCCGTAAATATTCATCCAATCCGGAAAGCCGCCGGTTGCTTCATACGCCTTTCGGGTGATAGCATAACCACATCCGGCAAATTCAGAACAAGCATATGAACTGCCAATCCCCATGTCCATTAATTGTGATTCTGGAAGTTGAATTCCATTGAAGATCCGAAAAGCCACAATACCCAAACTGTTGTTTTCTCGGAAGGTTTGTATGGCCTTTTCAATAAAATCCTCGGTAACAGGGTGCGAATCATCGTCAAATCCAAAAATGTAGTCACCTTTAGCCTTTTCATAAATCGCTCTACGAGCGGTACTGGCACCTACATGGTTAGGGAATTCCATCCAAATCACATTGGGGAAATCCGACTTCAAGTCAATAGAGCCGTCAGAACAGCCATCCAAACCCACGATAACCTCCGTATCTGTATCGATCCGTTCCAATATCTTCTCCAAAGTAAGCTTTAATTCCGCTTTCCGATTATACGATACAATGCATATGGAAGAATGGATGCTCACGATGATAATTGCTTAAGGGTATATTTCAAATGATCATCTACCATCCGGCACAAATCAAAATATCGATTGGCACGAGATGCAGCTTGAATACGCAGTTCGTCTTGAAGATTTCTATCAGCCAATAACTTTTTCAATTGATTGGCTAAAGCAATCGTATTCCCTTTGGGGTATACCAATGCTGTATCGGCAACCAGCTCAGGTATACCACCGGCATCACTAACTACCATAGCAGATCCACAGGCCATGGATTCAATTACCGTGAACGGACAAGCCTCATACCACAAAGATGGGATTACTACAACACGAGCGCCGCGCATCCAATCGTATTGATTGTTGATATTCCCTAAAAATCGGACATGGGATGACAATCCAAGCTTCATCACAAATGCCTCAAGTTCCGGTTTATATGGCCCATCACCGGCAATTACACAAGTTACTGAAGGAAACAATTGCTTTAATTCATATACCGCCTGAATCAAATCCTGAAAACCTTTGTCAATGGTGATATATCCAATGGCAAACAAATCAGCCATAGGTTCATTGACAGAAGATGATGATTTATATAATTCAAAATCGACACCATTATGTATCGTATGCGACTTCGTCAACCAACGCAAACCTAATTCCTTCGAAATACGATCCTTAACATAGTCAGAAACCGCAATAACCCCATCTACATGCCAACCATTAATGATTCCTTTCAGGTAATGCCATATTCGGTACTTAAACGATTTTGGAATCCGTGGGCGCGACATGTGATCAACAAAAAAGAGTTTGCCAACCTGCGATTTAAATTGGGATACATAGCGTGTGTTATACGCTACAAAATGACAAATACAAACTGAAACATCATAATCATTTCGGAGTTTGCGAATCACACCTGATTCGAAAATCAAATCTGGAATAAATTCGACCTGTAAACCTTCTTTTGCATAATGTTCAAATGCTGATGCATACGGGAAAAACCAAACGATGCGTTTGCCATTTGCTTTAACGGCCTTGTCGAACGCCCAAAAAAAACGATCCATACCTCCTATCCGGTCGGGCCGAATGGGATACATGCAAACTACAGCGATTTCAATTGGGTTCCTCAAGATGCCCAATCAATTAATTGATTAACAAATCGATCGGAAGTACCTTCTAGTGGCTGTCCGATTTCCAACTCCAAGACCTGTTTTCGCTCATTTTGTTGTTTCATGGGATATTCCAAAGCGCTTCGAAGCGCAAAGATCAATTCATCGGCATTGAAACAAATGGTTACCGCTCCGGTCTGGATAACCTTGGAGTAGTGATCATAGTTCAGATATTTCCTATCAGGATACAATCCATTGGAATTATCGATTGCTCCAAAAACGGGATTGATGATTGGCTTGTCCCATAGTGCGAAATCAAGGGACATTGTTGAACACATGTTAACAGAAACACTTGCGTACTTAAGGATTGATTTCAGGCAATGAATATCGTCAATGGTAGGTACGCGTTGCGACCAAGGTTCAGGATGGCTGGGATTAGATTGTGGCCAATCAGGCACATTCCAAACAATAGCAGGATATTTATCCATCAATTCCTTAAAGCGTGTTGCATCTTCAGCAGGAGAAGTGCGTACCAAAAACAATGTGTTATTCGTCCAACTGTTCGTACTCAAGGCTGCGGCAATCAAATCAATATAAACCGCATCATTGGGACTGGTAGATAAATCCCCACAAGAAAAACAGATAATTCGACGGTCATCGGAATCATCCAGACCCAAGTATCGATTCAATTGTTCTCTTGTCCAACCATAATTGTCGTAAACATAAGTTTCAAATTGAGGTGTGCCAGTTACAGATATATCGTTGGAGGTTAACTTCGGATAAAACTGTAATAATTCTGACTTCATCAATTCACTCCAAACACAAAAACGGGTAAACAGCACCGGCATCCTACCTTTTGAAGAAAGGTTATCCCAACTAAAAATGTATGCAATAGTGGGTAGACCAAGTTGCTTGCCAGCCATAGCCATAGGAGCAATTTGCGGAGGTCGCTGGTGGGTAAAAAACAATACATCCACATCTTCATCAACCAACCATTGCATGTATCGCTTGGTGATATCATATTGAACCAATGAAGTCTCATAAATTCTACCTGCGATGGATTGTAGCCCAAAGAAAGCTAAACCTCGGGCGATGATCCATGACATGCGATTACGAATTGCATAAGCATTCCAACCACAAGGTCGGTTCATCTTGATTATTTCGCTCATAGCAGTGGTTCGAAACCGAAACAAATGAGCCATTTCGGCAGTCTTACGCCAAAAAGAAGACCATCTAGTTTCAGTAAAAACCTCCATTGGGATTACTTTCAAGTTCTCCCATTCCAATGAGCCTAATGTTGATGATGGAACTCCAGAAAAGAGCACAACTTTATCAAATGTGCTGCAAGCTATGGAAAGGAATCGACCATGCACATAATTCCGAACTCCCACCCCATCGGTTATAACCAGCCCCAATGATTTCTTTGTTTTAGCCAGCATATTTTCGGGCGAATAGGAAATCTCCTTGCTTTTTCAATGCATCGATATCTGAAGAATTTAAATAATCAGGACTAGAATCGAAACCATTGAACCGGACATAGTGGGTAGGCTTATTCAATACTTTCAATGATTTGTTGTTGCACAAAATGGTTTGAATGAAAAGTTCATCAGGGGCGAAAGAATATTTAAATACATCCCAAATCTTGGGATTGTCATTGACAAATTTCAATAAATAAGATACCGCTTCTTGATTAAGTGCCATCCATTGCTGTCCACCGTAGAAGACCATGTCAGGAAAATACAATGCCAAACGCTTTTGAGGGGCATATCGATGAAACAATCCACCAAAATAATGATGCAACTTAAAGTTTAATTTTCGATGATTTTTATTATCGAAAAAATGTGGTCGATCTATTCGAAACATGCCACCACCCCACCAAGATGCATAAGGGAGGATCCAATGATTCATCCAAGATGTATCAGATCCCAAATATTCAAGCTTATCCAAATCCACGACGGCATCTTCTCCACTAATCAAGACGAGGTGACGGCATCGGTAACAATCATTAGCATGATTTAACAAAGCCATAGTAGCTTGCACAATTGATAATCCACCCCAAGAAATTTTAAAACTATGATCTAAAAAAACAAGTTGTTGGGCAAATTGGGATTTAATTACATTAAACTCATTGACTTCTGACTTCTTGTCCAAATGCACTATAAATGAGGCCTTATCGCCCATCTTTAATATTATGGAGGACACCAAATGATGGAGCTGATTTGGCTTATGATGCGCCAAAATCAAGAAACAGTAATCTACTTTAGATTTGTTCAATAATAGTATCAGCTAGTATTCGACCTGGTTGTTTAGGTATAATATCTTCCATTTTTTTCTTAAGAAGGACACCCATATTTTGCCATTCAGTGCGATGATCCCAAGCACTTTCCAAAGCCTCGTCTATGGCTTCAAAAGTATCATTTGAGGCAACAAAACCATCAACTTGATTCGATATGAGCTCTGCATTACCGCTTACATTAGTAACAATGCAGGTCCGACCGTATAGACCTGCCTCAATGATGACAATAGGAAGACCTTCAAAATGAGATGTGAGGATTAAACCATGGTTTTCCATCCATATATCCGATGGTTTCTTGTATCCTGCATAAAAATGTCTTTTCGAAGGAAAGTCGGTTAACATCTGAACAAGCTCTTCTCTGTCGGGACCATTACCATAGAACCGGACAGCAAGATTTCGATTTTGCCATTTTGATTGACGAAGCACATCAAGCAACAAGTCCTGTCCTTTGACCTTAAAATCTATACGACCAACAAATGCCAGACTATATTCAGTACTGGAACTTGGATAAGGAATTATTACGGATGAATCAGGACGGGAAACAGGATTACGAAAAACCTGCGTCTTTGGAATTTCCATTCCAATCATAATGCTGGTCTGAAGGATATTGGACTTGGAAACATACCCATTGAATGAAGAATCAGTGAAACCGGTCTTCAAAGCAGTTACAATAGTTGGATTGAATGGTCTTCGATGATCAACAGCATGAGACAAAATACCATATTTGATTTGTTGTACAGATAACCATTGAAGCAAGTCAAAAGCATCAAAATTTAGGCCTTGATTAATAAAAACAAAATCCGGCTTGATGGATTTGATATGGCGAATCCGAAAATCGAATTCAAAAGCTATTCCAAGCAATTTTCTAAACGCTCTAAGTATGAACTTAAGGCTTTTCGGTAATCTATTGATATATGTAAGTTGGCATCGAACTGACAAATCAGCCTCTTTACTGGATATTAATAGGGTCTTTTCACATAAAACATAAACATCAGCCCCCTTTTCCAATAGAAATGGTATGGCATCATACCACAGATGTTCACTCCCACCCCATTCTTTATTGGTAGCATAGATAAGCACTTTGTGTTTGCCCTTAGTCATGCAAGTGCGGACATGACTTGTTGACCAATATTTTGCCAGGACAAGTGATTCATGGCAAATTGTCTTTGTTTGAGTGCGATATCATTTCGCATATCAGAATTGCTTAAAAGAGAAATGGTTTTCAAGTAATGATCTTCAACATCCCCCTTTTTAGCCAGTCCGAAATGATCTTGTGGCAAATATTCATTGACAGACCCGGTATTTGTAGTCAATACCGGACAACCGGTTGCAAGTGATTCAACAAGTGCATTATTAGCAACACCATCCAATAGAGGCAACAAATGCAAACATGAAGTTTGATAGGCTTCAAGCAACTGAATAGATTCCAAACCAGTTTTGTGAACCACATTGGGTTGTTGTATCAATTTTTGAAACCAAATATCCTTCAGAGCTTCGCTGGACGAAATAAGAGTGAGTTTCAGGTCTTGATCGAATTGATGGAGATGGCTCCAACAGTTGCTAAGTAATTCAAAATCTCGAAACCAATTACCTACACATATAATGGACTTACTATTTCGAGTTATCTGACTCGTACCTGGATTAAAAAAATCCATATCAACTCCATGCATAATCGAAACAATCGGTGCATCAATCAATTGATCCAGATAGGACTTCATTTGCTTGGAAAAAACAAACACCCCACCCAATCCATTCAGATGTCTTATGAAATCCCCTTCATTTTCAATCCAAACAACAGGTTGGTGTAAAAGAACATAAATGCGCTTTTTAATCAGTGGTTTGAGATTATTTACCCTTCTAGTCAATTGCTCTTCAGCACAAGAAACAAAAAGTCGTAAATCCGGATACTTGTTTAGCAGATTGACTGCCTTTTCAAAAACATAGATTTCTTTTATACCATTGATAGAACAAAGTTGATTGGACCACAAATTTTCCTTAGGCATAATTTTAAAACGCTCCATCATTCGTTGCCCAATACCTTTTTGTGGTATATTCGTTTGGTTGATAATCAAACTTTGGGTAGACATCGAATTTGCAAGTTGTTCACAAAGCAAGTCGGAGCCACTTTGTAACCCCATGTGATCCCACCGCTTTCGAATCATAAGCAATTCGGCTCTCATGCTTTTTTAACCGAATGATTGTATTTACCCACAACTTCTTGTAAAATATCTAAATATTTACGCTCAAAATAAATCGATGGTTCCATTACATTTCCCTCAGCCCATTCGTTCCATGATTTTATGAAAAGAAACCCATCATCCATGCTGGATTTTGATACCGAATCACATGCGAATTCCAGATAACTTTTGAAGGTTTCAGGGCTTGAATTTTGAAGAACGAGTCCACGATGTGATGATCTAGGGGTATTATCCCAACCTGGTAAGACAAGCGGATACTCTTTGGGACTTATAGGAGATGAAATACGAGACCTAACATAGTCATCGTAATCATACACTTCGGGATATTTAACTTTTTGCTTGAATCCGATACGAAACAAAATCCGATTCATGATGCTGTTGTCGTTAGAAAAGATTTTTTTATGCGATTTCAACATCTGTGAAATCAACGGCGCATTTTGAATGCGACCACTGTACCCTTTGGATATACAACTATCGTTATCGGAAACACCAATGAAATGGATACCCTTCAGTCCTACTTCTTGAGCCCAATTATTCCATGAGTCAACCATAATCAATTCATCTGGAACATTTTCAGGACGATATACGATAAAAACCGGCTTCCCATTTACCTTGATGTATCGAGGATCTTGAAAAAACAGTAAACAATAGTTAAAGTGCTGTTTTCGATCTTCCAAACCCGGATATTTCTGCTCAATAAGAATTTTATCATTTAATCCGTGCCATCTGCCTGACCATGTTTCATTGGCCCAGGCAAAACAAAAGGGGAAATCGGGATGACCACTTGAAAGAACCTCTTCAGCTGGACGCTCTAACAGTAATTTACCATTACCAAACCAATAATGCCAATATGCAAAACCATACAGTCCGTGTTCACGAGCCAAGGCAGCCTGTTTTTCCCGGGTTTCGGAAACCCTGAGATCATAATAACCGAGTTCTGAAGGAAGAAATGGTTGTTGATGATTGGGGAAAAGCGGTTTTGCTTTGGAAACATTAGTCCATTCAGTGAATCCATTTCCCCACCATGCATCATTCTCAGGTATGGGATGAAATTGAGGCAAATAAAATGCAATAGGCTTAATCAAACGAAACGGTCAATAAGGGAGCCAATCAAATTGATGAATATCTTTTCCAAACTCCTGTTGAGCCCAACGGGTAAAATCCCGATCTAGGCCTTGTTCAACAGTAATGCCCCATCCATTCTTTAGCGCAAGATCATTCTTCACAAAAAAAGCGTTGAAACCGGAATCGCTAACAGCAACCAAAGTATAGCCTTTTTCATGCCCAAGCTTTACAAAGGCGGATAAAGAAGCGCTATTGGAAATGCAATAGGTATTTCCATTCCGTTGAACAAAACCTGGTCGTGCCATATTAGGAGAAACCAATGACTCCTCCTCCTTGAAAATACACTGGAACTCGACAATCACGATCGCGGGATGCATGACATCCAAAGCTTTCCATACCCAAAAATCAACACTGTCAATATCAATAGAAATGATATCAAAACCATTAAAACCATCAAAAGATTGAACAATCGAATTGATGTTATCGGAGAAGACATAACCCTCGTGCAAAAGATAATGATTCTTGTGTATTGAAGTTACATTTTCAAGTTCGGAACGAAGCTTATGCAGATTGTTTCCATCTCCTTCGATAAAAACACCTTTGAAATGTTTGTTTAGAAGCAAATCAACGGTATTGCTTCCGTAAAATCCACTACCAGCTCCGATGTCTAAAAATGCCTTGTGCTCTATCGGAATATTATCAATCAAAGATCGTAACAAAGGACCCTCATTGGACTCAGAGTATTTTCGTGTGGGGGATTTACGAAATAATCGTTTAAGTAACCGCTTAATGAGCATTCCGTTTGATTACATCTAAAAATTTCAAACCAAATTTAAAACATGGCTCCAAATGATTTCCTCCAGCCCATTCATTCCATGAATTAAAATTCATTGCTATTACCTTCAGTCAAGAACAAAATTTTGCAGCAATTCCCTTTTTCTAATTTCCAAAAACTATGTTAATTGCTATATAAAATCAATAAAACTAAGTTTCCATATAATTGGGAAAAGTTAAAAGGCAAAAACAGAGAAAGATTAAATTAAAATGTGTAGTAAATATATTTAAGTGATAGTTGTATGTTAAAATATTATTAAACCACAATTTTTAATATTAAACAAATAAAAATTGCACGCCTAAACCTATAACCACTTAAATTTAAAAATTGAATGCACGCTATTTTTAAAAAATCTCTTTAACTGAAATCGAAGATTATTTTGACTGCGTAAATTGATTAATTGATTTGCCAAAATCTTGTTGATAAGAATATGCGCTCGAGGACTATTAGTTTCATACAACGCAAGATCTAGAAAAAGATGAATGTTTGATGTAATAAAATATGTTATTTTATTGAAAAGCAGATCCGATATTTTTTTATCGAATTTCTCAAAATAGTAATAAATATTACAAAGAGTGTAAACAAAATTAAATGAACGAAATTCGATTGATTTACCTGACCAAACCCCAACTTCATTCCTGTAAATCGCCATATTCTCATCCAACATCCCAATTTTCCCAAATCGAGCCAATATCATATATAAAAAATAGTCGCCAACAGATGAAGACAACATCTCATTTGGATATGATTTAATTATGTTTCTAAACATCACCGTTGGTGTATGTATATAATTACCAAAATTCGCCAATGCTTCGATAGATTCATAATTTTCAGGCAAAACAGTGATATGGTCATCCACTATTGAACCATTTATTTCCAATATTTTAGCTTTGTGAAAACACAAGACATATTCGGGATTTTTTTCTAAATAATCAAATTGTTTCTGAAGTTTCAATGGATCAGTCCAATAGTCATCTCCTTCACATAATGCAACATATTGACCAGATGCTTTATTAAGAGCATATATGAAATTACCCATCATGCCAAGATTGGAATCATTGTTTGTATAGATAATAGAAATTGGACCGTTATAAGATTCAATAACAGTACGAATGATAGTATCTGTATTATCACTTGAGCAATCATTGGCTAAAATCAATTCTAAACTAAAATCCGTCTTCTGTTCAAGCACACCAATTAATGCGTCCTTAATAAATGACTCATGATTATAGGTTATCATAACAACACTAACTGCAACCATATATCAATTCAAACACATTAGAAGATTAAAATACCATATTACAAATACGGATCATCACACAATCGAGTCCTAATCATTTTAGCAGGAACGCCATACATAATCAAATTATCTCCGCAATTATTCAAAAGCAAGGAAGAAGCACCTATAACAGATTGTTTGCCGATTGACAACCCATTTTTAACAGTTGCGCCAATGGATATAGCAGTTAATTCGCCTATAGAAACATTGCCTCCAATAGTAACCGCTGGGGCTAAACTTGAAAAATCGCTCATGAAGCAGTCGTGGTCTAAACTTGAATTGGTATTCAGGATAGAAAATCCTCCGATTACAGAATTACAATTGACAACAACTCCTGCCATAATAGCTACCCCAACTCCTATACTAACATCTCGTCCAATTTGGGCAGCCGGATGTATCACAGAAACAAAATCCATAGAAGGGCAAAGCATCCTAATCTTATTTACAATTTCATATCGTCGCCAATTGTCTCCAACCGCAACAAATAATTTAACATTTGGATAAAGTTTAGAAATCGCTGGCAAATCGTCTTCAGACCCCAATACAGGATAGTCAAATGTCGTCTCACCAATAGCGCGATAGGAATCTAACAAACCAATAATTTTATGTCTCCCTTCATTCTCAATGATATCTATAACAACTTTTGCATGTCCAGATGATCCGAATATGATGACATTATCCAAACTCATATCAATACATTTATGTTAAATATATTTCAATATTCACAAAATCTTAGATCTGATTCAAAATATCTATAACCAAATTCTGTTGAATCAGACTCAAATCATGATATAGTGGTAAACAAACTACACATTTTGAGACATTCTCAGCAATTTCCATAACAGTTGCATTCCTTTGAAAAACTCGATTTAAAGAGGGATAAAAATATCTTCGTGGAAAAATGTTTCTTTCATTCATCCTGGAAATCATGGCCTCAAGTGTTGATTCAGAATCAAACACAATTGGATAATAACTGTAATTCCATTGAATATTAAAAGGTACAGATGGCTTCTTAATTTTAATGTTTTCAATAGATGTATTGTAAATGTCAATCAGTTGTTTTCTGGAATCAAGGATAACCTGCATGTGAGGAAGCACGGCTAGACCCATAGCAGCATTCACCTCGCTCATTTTTCCATTGATTCCTAATCCATAAAAGTCTGTTGGACCGTTGTGTCCAAAATTATGTGAATAGAATATTTTATTAAACAAGTCAGAATCCTTACAAAAGACCCCACCTCCCTCTGCTGTGTGAAAGATTTTTGTTGCGTGAAAACTACATGTTGAGAGATCGCCGAATTCAAAAATAGACTTTCCGTGAATGCGCACACCGAAGGCATGAGCAGCATCGTAGATAACCTTTAAATCATGCTTTTTTGCAATGGCATCGATCTTTAAAACATCGCAGGGAATACCATACACATGCGTAGCAAGTATGCAAGTGGTTTTTTCTGTTATTGCGTTTTCAATTTTATCAGCATCAATATTAAATGTATTAGGATCAATGTCTACATATACAGGACTACAGCCTTCCCATAAAATGGAGGAGGAAGTTGCAACATAGCTAAAAGGAGTGGTTATAATCTCACCACCACCACCAAGTAACTTTACAGCTATTTGCAATGGAATGGTCCCGTTATTCATCAATAAAAATGATTGGTCTCGAATGTCCAAATAACTTAAAATATCCGCTTCAAGTTTTTGCACTAACTCGCCTCTGTTTGTCAGCCACCTATTAGCATAAGCTATCTTAAGATGATCAATGTACTCTTCCAATGGAGGCAAAAAGGATTTAGTTACGGGTATCATAAGTAATGATTTATAATTTTTAACCTCTTTTTCATTTGATTGTCAAGATCAATATGATGAATAAGCTTATTACGACCACTTTCAGCGATATGGGAAACCGAAACATTACCATCTAAGATGTTTTCAATGGCCTTAACGATTTGATAAGTGTCGGTGGAAATCCTTAAATAATCTACACCGTCAATTAAATTTAATGTTTTGGCGTTATCCCATTCATCAGTAACCATCATCATACACCCACTGTTGACAGCATGCAAAACACTCCCAGTAGGGAAACCGTCGAAAGATCCACATCCTAAAACATGACTACGATTAGGAGAAAGTATTATGTCATACTTAGAAAATGTAGCAGCGATTTTATCAGGCAATAATTCACTGATGAATTCAATATTTTCACAATTTACAATTAAGTCATCTTTACAAAAACCACCAACAACAGCAAAAGAAATTCTATTGTCATTCTCGAAATGCTTGGCAACCTTGTTAAAAACATCAAATCCTTTGTCAAAACCTTTACTAGAGTACTTGTGCGAATAAAAAACAACTTTGACTACTTCTCTTTTCCTTGGAAAAAAATCAACTGTAGGCAAGTTCAATGGTGCGCCATATATATATGTGCACTTATCTTTGTCAATCTTGAATTTACTAGTAATATATTCATAAACATGTGGCATATTCACAATGACATGACGAAAATATTTTGAAGAGAAGAATCTCGCAAGATTTTCTTCAACTTTTTCGTCAAACATTTTAAATCCACCTCCAGGATATAAAGTAAAAACAAATGGAATATGCATACTTTCAAATACAGGAAAAACCTTTACAAGGTTATTGTAGAACAAGCAGTAGCCAAGCTTTGAATTAAAAATGTTGTTCAAACCCACATGCATTAACTTCCCACTATGTTCAGGATATGCCAACTTAAAATCAGAAACCCACTGTTTATTAAAGTAATTTGAGGAGTCATAAAAATTATTGGCAATTACCAAAGTGTTATTTATATTTTTTAAGTAATAAACATATTCGTTGTACCGCCAGTCACTGAATGGGTTTGGGAAAATGTCATCGAAAATCAAAAAATCGCAATCTAAACGAATCTTTTGAGACAAAAAATCGGATAATTTATTGTTAAAAAAATGAAAAAATCTCAATTCGTTTTTTTTAAGTCGTTATTATTGAAAAATTTATTTAAATAATACTTTCAAGAATCCATGAGAAAAAATGACAAGTCTCATAATGCCAATTGATTAAACTCCCATTTCCACTTAGGTCTAGTGAGACCATTCCAAGGCCCCAAATATCTACCTCGACCAATCAAATCCTCATCAAAGTTCACAACTAATGCATCATTAACCTCCATAAGCACTGTATTATAATCCTCTACAGCAAGGAATATAAATCGATAAATTCCTGAATTAAAAAAATTCGCTGGAATATTACAAACATAAAGGAATTCACCAGTTGAAAGCGATTGATTAGATCCATCTTCTACAAGTGATGGACATGATAAAACATGTTCATCATTAGGACCAAGAACTATAAATGTAAGGTTTAACTCCATTTTTCTTAAAGTACTGAAACTAATGAGTATTTTGAAAGAATCACTGATGAAAATATCATCCCTCCCATTATTTGTCTCAATCCAAAGGCCCTTCAATACAAACCCGTTATTTATTTTTCCAATTTGTTTTCCCTCATAGGTGGTTTTTTGTTTTTCACTTGAGGCATATGCATCAACGACATCCTTAATAAAACCGTATTTGGCAATTTCACCATTACTAATCAAAACCGCCTTGTTACAGATTTTCTGAAGTGCTGACATATTGTGACTAACAAATAAAACCGTTCTGCCTTCTGATGTGCTAACATCCTTCATTCTACCTAGACACTTCTTTTGGAATTCGGCATCGCCAACAGCCAAGACCTCATCCACTATAAGAATTTCGCTTTCAAGGTGAGCGGCAACGGCAAATGCCAAACGCACATACATACCACTGCTGTAACGCTTAACAGGAGTATCTACATACCTTTCTACACCACTGAAATCAACTATCTCATCAAATTTTCTGTCAATTTCATGTTTTCGCATTCCTAAAATTGATCCGTTAAGGTAAATATTCTCTCGACCGGTAAGCTCAGGGTGAAAACCCGTTCCTACCTCAAGCAGACTAGCCACCCGACCCTTCATGCGAACGCGTCCCGTACTGGGGGCAGTAATTCGAGATAATATCTTTAACAAAGTGCTTTTCCCTGCACCATTCTTTCCAATAATGCCCAACACCTCTCCCTGCTCCACATCAAATGAAACATCCTTCAAACTATATACAACATCCGTGTCACCTTTGGTGGAACGGTCATTAACTTGTCCGATCTTCAAATAAGGATCCTCTTTACCCAATACCTTTGTTACCCACCACCGATTCACATCAGCAGAAAGTGCACCAGTACCGATTTCCCCTAGTCGATAAACCTTGGATACATGTTCTACACTGATGACCTTTTTAACCATGTTTTCTATACCGTATCAATAAAATCCTTTTCAACCCTGTTAAACAAAAATATGCCAACAATAAACAATAAAATGGAAAATGAAATCGCATATGCAATTCCAACCCAACTAAAACTTCCTGTACCCAAAATAAACAAACGAAAACCCTCCATAATAGTTGTCAATGGATTCAATTTCAAAAACCATTGGTACTTGTCAGGTGCTGAACTCAATGGGTAAATGACTGGCGTAGCATACATGAATAATGTCATTCCAAAACCGACTAAAAAACTCAAATCGCGATATTTGGTCGTCATAGATGAAACAACCATTCCAGCCGAAAGCCCCAAAACAGCCATTAATATAATCAAAACAGGTATTAGTAGCAATCCCCAACCCAAAGGCGGGTTAAATCCATACAAAAATGTATAAACCAATATCAAAATAACCAACAATAGAAATTGAACTCCGAACTTTATAAGGTTACTTAACACCAATGACAATGGCATTACCAATCTCGGAAAATACACCTTACCAAAAATAGGCGCATTCGTTCTAAAGATGTTGCCTGTACCTACCAAACAATCATTAAAATAATTCCATGCAATAACTCCTGTCAAATAGAATAGTGGCTGCGGTAGTCCATCAGTACTCAATGCAGCCAAATTTCCAAAAATGACTGTAAAGGTAAATGTGGTAAAAAGAGGCTGAATAAAAAACCAAAGAGGACCCAAAATGGTTTGTTTGTAAAATGATGTAATATCCCTCTTGACCAAAATGAACAATAAATCACGATAGTTCCAAATCGACTTGAAATCCACAAAAAAAAGTGATCGCTTGGACTCAATCACCAAGTCCCAATCATTGTCTTCCTGTATATTATCCTGCGTGCTTTGCAACTGATGCATTTTTAAGTCCTTTATTCAAATTCGATTTACATAATCCAAAAATCAGGAAAGTTGTGAAAATAACATTAACCGGAGCATAAACACTATTAAATCTCAATCCAGTATATAGTCCGATTGATGTAATTGATATGGCAGCAAACAACATTATAAGTATCCATGTTGACCAATAGTAAATTGAGTTGGCTGTAAATTGATGTGTCAACAAAGCGAATATTCCAAGGAGCAACCCTATCAAATATAAAACACGAAAAATCGTTCCAATTGCCTCCAATGAACCGGACTTTTCTGTTTGTGGAATTGGATTGATGCCACAGTACCATTTCCAGAGAGCCATTTTAAAAAGAAAAAAAACATCATTTTCACCCAGGTATCTAAGGGTGGCTTCTTGCATAATAGAGCTGTTTTGAATTGGATTGGAACCTAATTTCGCAAGCAGATCGCTGTAACGAGTTACATTTAATCCTTCATCAAGAAGGTCTCCTTGTGTATTGGTATGTTTAATCAAAACCTTGTCATTCCATGATTTCGAAAATACAGCTCCTTGAGATGATGTCATAAACATTCCATGATTGAAAACCAGTTCATTTCGCAAAGGCCATGATAGTAAAATTACGACAAAGATAACAAAGGATACAATCGAGAAGTAAATCCCATCGAATTGACATGCCTTTACCAAGGTAACTACCAAAATGAAAAAAACGAAGAATATCACAACAGGATGTGACATAACTGCTAAACCACCAAAAATCATTACACAACATGTCGCCAACCTCGAATGAGTAATCATAGAATACAAAAATGAACCCGTCAGAAGCACTAAAAGAAAAGCTGTAAGATTTTCAGACAAAAAGGCCATGCTGTATTTCATATAATGGGGCTCAATGGCCAATAAACACAAAACAACTCCAGGAGTTATCGTGGCCAAATCCATACTTCGCAATATCAGGTATGCAAACCCAAGTAACAGTCCCTCGAAAGCCAATTTCAAAACCAGTTGCAAATGAGGATTGGAAGTGATCTCCATCCAAACCGATAATACGAATGGCCAAAGCGGTGGACGCCAGGTGGCGGAGGCGGTGTGTGGACTGGTGGCGGCGGCGGTAGGCGATGAATCAACTAAATCTAAATTAGTTTGATTCATTATAGGACTATCAGCATAAATATTGTGTGAAGCTAGGTTTTGGGCGATGATGTAGTAATGACCTGCGTCGCCGCTTTGGGGAGCTTTTGTGTCAGTCTGAATAAACAAATAGCACCTTGTCAGGATATACAATAGAACCGCAAACCCAATCCATAAACGATTACGCATGGCTCAATTTGATATCCAGGAACCGCTTTTGCGACTCGGTGTTCCAAGTCGATTTGTTTTGTAAGGTTTGGATGAATCGTTTATCGCTGGATCCAGCACCGAAGTTGTGCATGGAAGGGAATCGATTCGCTTCAACAGCGTCTTTAATACCCTTCAATATCGAACCGATTTCATAACTGCAATGGACGATATTGGGATTATCCGAACGACCCGATTGCCTGCTGCCTACATTCACGGTTGGTATTCCATAAAACGGCGCCTCCCGGATTCCAGCACTACTGTTGCCCAAAATGAATCGACTATTGCGGAGCAGCGTCAAGAATGATTCAAAGCGAATCGAAGGGAATACACGGAATCTTGAATCTCCATTCAAAGCATGGATGGATTCAAGGATGAAATCAGAGCCCATGTCGTTATTGGGATACACCACCACATAATTTAAACCACTTTGACGGGCTGCTTCAAACAGATTATCCGAAGCAAACTTCATTTGATTCAATTCGGTAGTTACGGGGTGGAACATGATGATGCCATATGCATCAAAAGGGATCTCGTAATGGTGGTTTACCTCATCCAATGAGGGCAATTCGGTCGACGCCATCACATCCATATCCGGGGAACCAATCACATGAATGGAATTGGGTAGCTCCCCCATCTGCACCAATCGGGCAGCCGCCTCGTCATTGGATACAAAATGTAAATGCGACATCTTGGTGACGGCATGGCGTATCAACTCATCCACAGTTCCCGAGACCTCACCTCCTTCGATGTGTGCCACCAGAATGTTGTTCAAGGCACCAACGATGGAACCGGCCAACGTCTCGATGCGGTCACCATGAACCACCAGTAAATCGGGACGACTATGTTGAACATAGGCAGATAGCCCTTCAATGGTCTTGGCCATGGTGGTATCCATCCCTGATCCTGCTTGATGATTGGCGAAGCCATGGATATTGGTAAAACCAGATTTCTCAATTTCGTGAAAGGTATAACCGTATTGCTCCTGCAGGTGCATTCCCGTTGCAAATATGGACACATCGAAGCCGGGAGTGGCGTTGCAGATGCGGATCAACGACTTCAACTTGCCGAAGTCGGCCCGGGTACCAGTTAAGAAAAGGATCTTCTTATTCAATATCGCTCCAATCGATATGTGTATCGGAGGGCAAATCCGATTTGGCTTGCTTACCTAAAATACCATTGAAATACTCTGCTAAAATAGGACCTGTACCTGGGCGCTTCACCCAAAGGTTTTCTTTGCTGAATGCTTCACCCTTGGCAACGGGCCTGATGGTAACCACCGTGGCAAAGGCGAAGTCGATGGTGACTTGCTCTTCCTGAGCCGCTTGTTTTTGTCCACCCAACATGGCATGTATCCGCTTCGAATTCCGTATAAGTTCAGCACACGCGTGTTCATCCATCGAACAAACGATGTCAGGACCCGGCCGGTTCATGTGATCGGTGAAATGTCGCTCCAGCAAACTGGCACCTAGTGCAACTGCGGCATAACAGGCTTCATTGCCCAAGGTATGATCACTAAGTCCAACCGGGATGTCGGGAAAAGCCTCCATCATTTGTTGCATGGCACCGAGACGAACCAGATGGTCTGGAGTTGGATAGAGGTTGGTGGTGTGCATGAGCGCCAATGGGGTTCCATACGATTGAACGATGTCAACTGTTTTGCGAACACTGGCCAAATCGTTCATGCCGGTACTGATGATCATGGGCTTGCCCCAAGCAGCGATATGATGAATCAACGGATGGTTGTTGCATTCACCCGATCCGATCTTGAAACCTGGCACATCCATCCGTTGCAGACGATCTGCGGCCGCACGGGAAAAGGGTGTGGAAATGAAAATCATTCCCTTTGATTGCACATAGCGCATCAACTCCCATTCCTCATCCTCGCTCAATGCGCATCGTTCCATGATTTCATATATGGAGACGGTGGCATTACCGGGAATGACTTTCTTAGCAGCAGCACTCATCTCGTCGCTCACCACATGTGTTTGGTGTTTGACCACCTCCACCCCTGCCCGTTGAGCTGCATCCACCATCTCCTTAGCGGTTTGCAACGACCCTTCGTGGTTGATGCCAATTTCAGCAATCACCAGAGGTGCATGAGAGGATGAAACGATTCTATTGAAGAGCTTGAACAATATATTTACGATTTACGATTAAAACTACCCACCACCTACTACCTACTACCTACTACCTACCACCCACTCCGCAAATTCGAAATCCTCCTTCGTATCAATATCCACTTCCCCATAAACATGATCGACAACTAAGGTGCCATGATCGTCGCTGATGATTTTGTTTTGGCGGATGACCTCAACAGATGTGATGTATGCCAATCCGTTCTCAAAGTACAGCGGTTGATTATCCTGACTCCGCTGTCCGAAGTCGTAGTTCAAGGGAACGAATTTGGAATCTTGGATACGACCTGCTTTTTTATGGAGTGGAGATACGGTGAACATCGAATCGAAGGCTCCCTTTTCAAAGGTATCCAACAATTGTTGCATCATGCCATCAGGCCGAAGAGGATTAGTAGGTTGCAACAACACAACCGAACGGGTGTTTTCGGGCATGTGATCCAATGCATGTAGAGCTACGGATGCAGAGGTGGCCTCGTCGGTAGCAAATGCAGCAGGACGCATGATGACTTGAGCCCCGGCCTGTGAGGCGACTGCTGCTATTTGAGCATCATCGGTGCTTACAAACACACCATTGAACAACCCGTCGAAAGACAAAGCATATTTGATGGAGTGTGCAATCAATGGCATCCCTGCCAGAGGCAAAAGATTTTTTCCTGGCAAACGCTTGGAACCGCCTCGGGCGGGTATCAGCACAGCAATAGATGACACTAAATCCGTTTGATCAAATTTACTAGGTTACTCCACATAGATGGCTTTCGGTTACCTTCATCATCGTAGTAACCGTATTTCTTACCATGCCCATAACCGTAGGCATACCCTTTGGAATAGCCATAGTCGTAACCGTAGCCATAACTATAGCCATAGCGTCCACCAAGGCGAACTCCGTTGAACACCACGCCCATATTGGGTAATTTTTTGTCGCGGTACAAGGTTTCCAAGCTGGGCATCCAAGTCTTGTCGGTGTAGCCCCAACGAACCACGAAAACAGAGGCGTTGGCCTTCCGGCTGATGATTTGTGCGTCGGTAACCAGTCCGATGGGAGGTGTGTCGATGATAATGTCATCGAACTCGAGCTTCAGCTTATCGATGAGTTGATCGTAGCGCTCCAACAACAGCAGTTCGGAAGGATTGGGAGGCACGATTCCTGCGGGAACGAAATAAAGCTGATCGCTTACGCCCGTAGGATAGATGATACGGTTAGCATCCGTCTCTCCAACCATGTACTGAGAAAAACCAAGCTCGGGTTTTTGATTCAGGTATTTGGAAATTTTGGGCTTGCGTAAATCCAACTCAAGCAAAACCACCTTGCGACCCGAGATGGCTAAAGCATTGGCCAGGTTGATGGCAAAGAAGGTTTTCCCTTCACCACTGGTGCTTGAGGTGACCATCACGACCCTACCCTTCTCAAGTCCCGGACCATGGATGTAGTGCAAATTGGTTCGTATGGTACGGAATTGCTCTGCAATGGTAGAACGATCCTTGTCGGTAACCACAATGGGGGAGTTCTTGTGTGGATGCTCCGACAAAGTACCCAACAAGGGGGTATTGGTGACTTTGGTGATCATCTCCAAACCAATGACTTTGTTGTTGAATGCATCCTTCAAGAACACATATGCCAATGGAATCATGAATCCGGCAATCAGGGCATACAAAAGTATTTGTTCTCTCCGCGGGGATACAGGATTGGAATCACCCTGTGGTTTCTCGACGATTCGTGAGTCAGCGGTTGTTGATGCGTATGAAAGGGCAGCTTCTTCCCGTTTTTGCAGTAACAACAAATACAATTCCTCCTTGATTTCCTTTTGTCGAAGCACCTTGTCCAACTCCATTTTCAAAGCAGGAATACCCCTTAAGTCCGACTTATATGCGTCGAGCGTTTGGTCGGTTTGATTTTTCATTTTGGAAACCGAACCCGTCAATGAAGATAAGTTCGAAAGCACAGACTTCTTTAAATTCTCCAGCTCTTCGGCTTTTTGTTTTAAAAGTGGGCTACTTGAAGCAGTTAATGATTCCAATTTATATCGCTCTAGTACTAGGGAGTTGTATTGGTTGATGGAAGAGCTCAATGAACCATCGCCGATACCAAAATCACTTGGCATGAATTGAATCAATTGCCCGGCCTCAACAGAACGACGGAACTCGCCGATCAACAACATTTTTAGTCCAAGCTCGCTGGTCTTTTCCATGGTTTGCTGAACACCTGCACGAGCCAATTCCATTTCTGCTTGCGGGTCTGTCAGTCCATTTCTAATACGGAAATCCTGAATGGCTTGCTCAATGGAGTCGATTTCCCCGTTTATGATTGCAAGTCTTTCGTCCAAGAACCGGATAGTACCAGCTGCCATTTGGTTTTTATCTTCAATAGAAGCCTTGTTGTAAACCTCAAAGAGTCTACCCAAAAAGTCAGTGGCCCTTTCCAATACGGGATCCTGTATGGAAAGATCAATTAGAGCAGCATCTTGTGTCTTTTGCGAAAGACTTAACCTTGCGACAATTTCACTAACCACATAATCCAGATCCTGGATTTTCAACTTAACCTCGGTATCGTAGTACCAATCGGCATATCTGCCAGGAACCATATAAACCATCCAGGATCCCCATGCCTCTTTGTTGAGAGAGCCCGCCTTTACCTTACGAAGCCTGCCATCCGGCAAGGTGACCGAAAAGGTACCATCACGATGCCTGTCCAATAAAATTTCCATACCTCGCAGCGCATCTTGAGGATCGTCTATTTTCAGTTTATATGGAATTTTAGAGTAGACATCCACCTTACGGATTTGACCTTCGGTTATATACAAATGATGTAGATTCAAATCCTGCACCACTTCCCGGATGATGGGTCCTGAACGTAGCAACTCGATCTCATTTTCCAAGGAGGCAGCACTCTTGAAAACCTCCATCTCCTGAATGACTTGGTCGGCGTAGGATGTTTTTTTACCGCCTTTGATCATCAATGTGGCATTAGCCTCGAAAAGCGGTGTGGTGTATCTCAAATAAAGATTACCGATCAACAGGCAAACCAACCCCACAAAAACAAAGAGCGGCCAATGGTATGTAACCTTATTGACCAACGCCCGGAAGTCGAAATCGTTATCGGGTTGCTCTATGAATTCCTGTGATGATGACATGGAACGGTTGAGATCTGGATTTGAAATAAATTACTTGGTAAAGGTCAGTATGAATGTAAAGATGCTCATGGCTGTAAATAGGTAGGTCAGGTTCCTGAAGTTGATTTCCCGTGTACCGAAACGGCCTGGCTGCACATATATGATATCGTTGCTACGGATGTAGTAGTATGGCGAATTCAACACTTCGGAGGAGTTCAGGTCGAAACGCACCTG
Source organism: Bacteroidota bacterium (assembly GCA_046302815.1). Classification (GTDB taxonomy): domain Bacteria; phylum Bacteroidota; class Bacteroidia; order AKYH767-A; family OLB10; genus JALRAP01. Next base: position 28,558 of record JBKCHO010000037.1, read on the forward strand.
CTTACGTACTCCGTTCTCCTCACGGATGAGAAGCACATTGTCGCGCTTGGCATCGATTTGCAAGTCTCCGGCCAAACTGATGGCATCCATCAAGGTGAGTCGTTCGTTGGCTGAGCTTATCATGCCGGGAGCATTCACAGCACCCAATACAGCTATTTTGAAATTGGATATGCGCACCTCCACAATGGGCTCTTTCAGAAAGGCCAGTAGCTTTAGTTGCACTTCGTCGCGGACTTGTTTGGTGGTAAGTCCCTCTACTTTGATTTTGTTGACCAAAGGAATTTCGATATTCCCATCCATGTCAACCATATATGTGGAACCGGTTGAATAGGTGCTTGCAGAGCCGCCACTGTTGAAACCAAACAAGGCATTTGCTTCGGGACTGATGCTACCCACGGTGATGCTGATGATGTCGTTCTTTTGAATGACCGGACTTTGGTAGGGATTCTGAATTTTTGCCGAAGTATCCTGTTGTGGGATATCGGTGAAATACGGAACCTTTTTATAGTTGAGGCAGGAAGACATGAAAAGCATGGTTGCGATGGGAACCAGTGCCAGCCATTGGATGCGTTTCATATTGGGTGATGATTAAGAGAGTGGTACGACCTTGCGAAGGTCGGTGTTTTCCATTTCTGCTATGAGGGCGAAGCCAAGCGTATGCAGCAACACGCGCGAGCGGTTGTTACGGGGTTCCAGTACCAGTCCTTTGTGATCCATGAAAGGACCGCTGACCACTTCCACCGGATCGTTGGTTACAAACTGTGGAATGGACTCCACTTGGACATTTTGGAAATCCTTGAGGAATCGTTTGATGGTATCGATTTCGTCGGGTCTGACGATTGCAGGCTTTTTGAGCCAATATACATAATTGAGTACGCCGGGTATTTCGGCGGGCGCCCACAGGTTTTCGGCGCTTACGCGGACGAAGACATAGGATTTAAAGAGCGGTTCGTGTACGATTTTGCGGCGATCGGACCAGCGGCGCTCCACCTTGTTGATGGGACAGTAGGATTCAAAACCGCGGTTTTTGAGTCGCTCGTCCACCTTCTTCTCCCACCTTGGTTTGGTGTATAGTACATACCAATCGCTGTTGGCGGATACATTTTCGAATTGGGATAAGGCTTCGCCTCCCTGACTCACATAACAGGTATGATCCATTAACTTTATTGATGTATCGCTAGCGGTATGCTGCCGCGATAATTGTTTAAACATTCAAACTTCTGGTTGTCGCATTTAAGCGACACATTATCAGAGGTCTTGTTGGCAAAGATGCTGTTTTTTTATACTGATTGAATCATCGTTGCCTTCGTATATTAAAGATTTTTTTCGATTTTTACAAACATAAGTTAATAACTTACCTCATCTTCCTTATCAAGATCTGCTGGACGCTTTTTAGTCCGGACCTTCCAATGAATGTTTAGGTATTTGGTTGGCTTTAACGAGAGCATCAACCATAAGGATACCAAAAACTTTGTAAAATGATATCGAGGTCATTGCCGTGGGTATTGACTCGTATGCTTGTGCTGATTAACTTTTGTCCCTTAACTGCTGATTCACAATAAATTGTAGTTAACAAACTACAATATGTCGCATTTTAACCCATTTTCATCCAAGTGCCATAAATATACACCACCGAACCCCCAAAAGTGGTGAAAGTTCTACGAAACATTACAACCCGATCATCAGTATAAATGCCCGTGTCATTCGTCATGCCACGCGTTTAACTGACTAAAAACCAAATCAAAAAGTCATGAAAAAATCTACCAAATTGGAATTAATTGGATTTGTAATTCCATGGATTATTGTCCTTATCTCAAGCCTTGGAGCTAAAGGACAATCTGTTTCCATTACAACAAGTGGAGCTTTAATTGAAAACTTTAATGGCTTCACCGGCAGTGCATCTCCTGCGAATTGGAATATACAAGGTACAGGTAACAGTGGAACAACCTGGAGAGGCACAGATCAAATAAATGGTACATCAGCAGGTTGGTATGGAAACGCAAACATGTCTTTCTTGGGTTCGAATCAAGGAACAAATGCCAACGCGACATGGGTTTTGCAAAATAATACCGGAACAAATATCACTGGATTTACAATATCATTTAATGCTAGAA
>JBKCHO010000038.1:0-27302 GCA_046302815.1 Bacteroidota bacterium
CACCAGTTTCGATTGCACATTAGGAATAATGGTAATGTGGTTCATGTTTTTTTCCGATAGCTGTGATACGGGGTCGAATACCCGTATCGACTCTACCCTATCGCCATCGAACTCCATCCTATATGGAAGTTCATTTGCGAAAGAGAATACATCCACAATACCTCCTCGAACAGCATATTGTCCCGCTTCCATAACGAAGTCGGTGCGTTCGAAGCCATGTTCATTCAAAAACTCTATGATGAAATCAACTGAAAGGGATTCACCCACCCTGGCCTCCACCGTATTCGATTTCAATACACCGGCCGTAGCCACCATCTCGTGGAATGCTTCGGCATAGGTTATAACAGGTTTGGGGCTTTTGTTTTTCCCTATATGTGTGAGTACTTCTGCGCGCAGCAGGACACTATTGTTGTCGGTGTATGGAAACCGATATGACTTGCGGAGCGAAGAGGGAAAATACAAGGCCGATTTCTCGCCCAAAATATTCTCGAGATCGTTGAGAAAGTAAGCGGCATCCTCCTTCTCAGGAAAAACGAAAACCATGTGCGAACCTGCCATAGAGAACACCGATGCAGCAACAAAAGCCGATTGGGATCCCGACAGTCCCGAGATGTGCGTACTACAAGAGGCTTTATCGAGTGAAGCCGCAATGGTGCGGACACGATCGGAGCCCTTGTATAGGTTCAGGATATGGGAAAGGTCCACTTTGAAAAAGAGGGGAAAGTCTGGTGTTAATTGCTGGGCGCGTTGGATAAAAAGGACTCAGCCTTCTCTACCATGTGTTTAGACCCAATGAATAGTGGAGTACGCTCATGCAACGACCCGGGTTTTTTTTCAAGGATGCGCATAGTTCCATCGGATGCTTTACCACCAGCTTGCTCGATGATCCAGGCCAATGGGTTGCATTCGTAAATAAGTCGAAGCTTTCCATTGGGAGCCTTGGAAGTTGGCGGATATATATAAATACCGCCCTTGAGCAAATTACGATGGAAATCGGCCACCAACGAGCCGATGTATCTTGAGGAATAAGGTCGACCGCTAGGCTTGTCTTCTTGTTGACAATAGGAGATATAATCCCTCACCCCTTGCGGAAACTGAACAGCGTTCCCTTCATTTACTGAATAAATCTTTCCGGTATCGGGAATACGCATGTCGGGATGTGATAAACAAAATTCACCAATGGAGGGATCCAAGGTGAAGCCATTAACACCACAACCCGTAGTATATACCAACATGGTGGAAGAACCGAATATGACATACCCTGCAGCAACCTGCTTCACGCCCGGTTGTAAAAAGTCATGCTCTGTAACGGACTGCTGCACATCCAACCTCCTGTATATGGAGAAAATGGTGCCGATGGACACATTCACATCGATGTTGGAAGACCCGTCGAGCGGATCAATGCAAACAACATATTTGGCGTTCTTCGAAACATCTGTTGAAATGGGCACCAACTCCTCGTTTTCCTCGGAGGCCACTGCACAACACTCTCCGCCGGATCCCAATGCCGCAATGAACTGCTCGTTTGCAAAAACATCCAGCTTCTTCTGCTCTTCACCCTGAACATTGGAAGTACCCATTTCACCCAATATGTCTACCAAACCGGCCTTGTTCACTTCTCGGTTCACGATTTTGGCCGCTATGCCGATGTCGCGCAGCAACCTCGATAACTCTCCTTTGGCATAAGGGAAATCGGCCTGCCTTTCGATGATGAACTGACCAAGGGTGGTGACTGACCTTTTAGTAGCGGTATTCATATTGGTGGTTATTTGTGGTTCAAATATCGGAAAAACACCTCTTTGCATCATAAGTAAGCCCTATTTGCGTTATGCCCTCGAAGATAGATTGCTAACTTTGCACCGCCCTTGGGTAATGCGCTGCATATTAACCCTTTCGCTACACTTTGAAGCCAAAGACTAAAAAAGCCATAGTTGCCGTAACCAACGACCTGATAACCGATCAAAGGGTGAACAGGAGCTGCTTGTTACTGAAGGATCGTGGTTATGAGGTTTGTTTGGTGGGCCGACAGCTCAACAGCAGTCCAAAAATGGACGAGAGGAGCTACGCCACTTTCCGTTTCAAGCTTCTCTTCAACAAGGGGCCGATGTTCTATGCAAGTTACAATTTACGGTTGTTTTTATTTCTGATGACTCGGCGAACCGACCTTATCTTTTCAAACGACCTCGATACACTTGTAGCATGCTGGTTGGCATCCATCATCAAAGGAAACAAATTGGTTTACGACACCCACGAGTATTTTACCGGTGTGCCGGAGTTGATGGAAAGACCTATGGTCAGGCGCATTTGGAAGAGCATTGAAAGCTTCATTTTCCCTAAGCTAAAAACGGTCATCACCGTTAACGATTCCATTGCGAAACTGTACAGGGATGAATATGGAAACCAAATCCATGTTGTTCGAAATGTTCCAATGGGGAACTCGTTTCAAGGATCCGCCGCCCCTTCCTTCGAAGTGCGCTCCACTCTGGGTATAGGAAGTAATGATAAGGTAATCATCCTACAGGGATCCGGCATCAACCGCGACCGCGGAGCTGAGGAAACAGTTATGGCCATGAAATACCTCGAACATGTCAAGCTAATCCTCCTTGGTGGAGGCGATAGTTTACCCGAGCTCAAAAGGCTATCGGTTGAACACGGTGTGAGTGAGAAGGTGTTGTTTCTTCCTAGAATGCCTTATGCACAAATGATGCAATATACCGCTGCATGCGATCTCGGACTAACCTTGGACAAAGACACCAATATCAATTACAGGTTTTCTTTGCCCAATAAAATTTTCGATTATGTTAGGGCCGGTATACCCATTTTAGCATCGCGATTGCCGGAGGTGGAAAAAATCATTTCAGGTTACGATATCGGTACCTTTATCAGAAGCCATGAACCGATGATTCTGGCCGAAGATATCAGGCATGCTATTGAGGACAAAGAGGCTATTGCACGGCACAGGAAAAATCTGCAACTTGCAGCTCTTGAGCTGACTTGGGAAAACGAAACCAAAAACTTCCCGGACATCTGAGAAAAGCATCATGGAAACGCATCTGCATGTAATCAGTTTTGATGTGCCCTACCCACCCACTTATGGTGGGGTGATTGATGTGTATTACAAAATCAAGGCGCTGCACGCAAAAGGAGTTAAGGTTCATTTACATTGCTTCCAATACGGAAGAGAGGAGTCTACTCAACTTGATACACTTTGTGAAACCGTTCGTTATTACCCAAGAAATGTTTCCCGTTCCCAACTATTCGGTAGACTACCCTACATTGTCGTATCGCGGCAGTCGGAACCCCTGGTACAGGAGCTTTTGAAGGATGATTACCCAATCTTATTCGAGGGCCTGCATACTTGCGGGATTTTGGATGATGAGAGGCTTATCAATAGATTCAAGGTTGTAAGAACGCATAATATTGAAAGCGACTACTACAGAAGTCTTGCCAAAGTGGAAAAAAATGTATTCAAGCGATATTACTTCCACAATGAGGCTTCCAAGTTGGAGCAATTCGAGCCAGTACTTGCTAAGGCCAATGCCATAGCAGCAATTTCCAGGAACGATACCGATTATTTCGATAAAAAATACAAGAACGCATATTACATCACAGCCTTCCATTCGAATGAAAAGATAAATATAAAGTCTGGGAGGGGAAAATTCGCGTTCTATCATGGAAACCTGGCTGTTGGAGAAAACAACGAAGCGGCCTTGTTTTTGGTCAACAAGGTGTTTTCATCATCCGATATACCACTGATTGTTGCCGGCTCAAGGCCTACCAAGGAGCTTCAGCAGGCCGTAGAGAAAAAAGACCATATTACACTCCTTAGCGATTTATCGACTCGACAAATCCATCAGCTGATAAACGATGCGCAAGTGAATGTGCTTCCAACATTCCAACCCACAGGCATCAAGCTTAAGCTGCTTTCGGCACTTTACAACGGACGGTTCGCTGTGGTAAACACACCTATGGTGGAGAACACAGGGCTAGAAGACCTCTGCCTGGTTGCCGATGACGCTTCCGGTTTCAAAGCCATGGTCGAGGATGTGATGTCCCGCGATTTCACAGAGGAGCAGATTCTTCAAAGGGAAAAAATCCTCCGATCCAGTTTCTCGAACGACATCAATGTCCAGAAACTGATCAACCTCATTTCTTGATCTGCCTATTGCTCAGAAACCTTACCCTGGTCGAAAAGGATTACCCTTGCGGGGAAACGCTCTATCAACGAATAGTTGTGGGTTGCCATTACGATGGCGCAGCCACCTTTGCTGATTTCAAAAAAGAGCCGCATGATCCCATTGCTTGTTTCAGGATCCAAGTTGCCACTGGGCTCATCGGCCAATATCACCTCAGGGTCATTGAGTAAAGCTCGGGCAATACCCAATCGCTGTTGTTCGCCCCCAGACAATTCATGGGGCATCTTATACCCTTTTGTTTCCAACCCTACCTTGGCCAATACATCAGAAATCTTATTGTTGATGGCTGACTTGTCGGACCAACCCGTAGCTTGAAGCACAAACACCAAGTTGTCGCGTGTGTTGCGATCGGGCAGCAATTGGAAGTCTTGGAAAACGATGCCTAATTTCCTTCTCAAGAAAGGAATGTCTTTGCTTTTGATTTGTGACAAATCAAAACCGACAACCGATCCTGAGCCCTGTACAAGTGGTAGTTCGCCATACAAAAGTTTCAAAAAACTGCTTTTGCCGCTGCCAGTCCGACCGATGAGATAGACAAATTCACCTTTGCCAATCTCCAAATTCACATGACTGAGAACAAGGTTTTTCTGTTGAAAAACATGTACATCCTTCAATGTGATAACGGGCGTGTTGGTCATGGCTTTTTAGAAGATTCTATTTCGAGTTTCATTACCTTCCCAAAAGGCATCTCTCGGATAAGTTCAATCAACTCCTGTTCCTTATCGCCAAAGCCACACTTCACCAAAGCCTTTTCAGGTCTATCGACCCTGAAATAGGCAAGTAGAGTGAAATTATCGTCCCGCAACTGTACATAATCCGGGATTTTGGCTTTGCCTTTGATTTTGAGAATATACATGAAAGAGGTTTCGAATACCGATTGCAAACATAGTAAATATCAAACCTAAAATTGTGTTTTTGTATTAGGATGGAGAGGCTACAAAAGGCCTCTTTTCACCATTGGCGTGTTGATAAAAACGCGTTACGGGGAAATAAAGCAGGAAAGGAGGCCGTTTCTTACAAGTAAATTTGCGTTCAACACCCCGAACCATACCTGAAAAGATGAACCCTGGAACATACCGCAACATGATGAGACTCGCGCTCTGCCTTGCGTTTTTAACCGGTTTGCGACAACCTGTTTTTTCACAGCAGCAGTTTGCCCACTACGACCCTTCCAAAAAATACGACCAAGCCACGGAATTGTATGTGAAGCAGAAGTACAGTGCGGCTAGAAATCTGTTCCGTGAATTTTTAGAGCATGCCGGCAACGCACCTGTTCATCTTCGCATCAATGCCGAGTACTATAGCGCCATAAGCGGAGCCGAGTTGTTCCATCCCGATGCTGAGGCTGAAATTGTGGCCTTCATCAGCAAATATCCTGAAAGCCTGAAAGCGAAAACTGCCTGGTTTGAAGCTGCAAGGGTGCTTTACCGCCAAAAAAAGTACAGCAAGGCTGCCGATTATTTCGAAAAAACGGACCTACGATATCTTTCAAACGAAGAGATAGCCGAGTATTATTTCAAAACTGGATATTCATACTTCAACACCCAAGACTACAACAAAGCCAGCAAAAACCTATCTGAGATACTCAAGGTAGAATCCAAATACCGTACGGCAGCCATTTACTACTATGCGCATGTGGCTTACCAAAACAACAATCTGAATACAGCAAATGAATATTTCAGAAAGCTCGACTCATCGGAGACCTTCGGAAGTCTCATCCCGTATTACATCATTCAAATCAAATACGAGCAAAAAAAATACGATGAGGCCATCGAGTACTTTAAGACAGTTGAGCAACGAGAGGATATAAAAAACCGAGCTGAAATCGAAAGGTATGTTGCAGAATCCTACTATGGCAAAGGCGACTACCGTCAAGCACTGACGATGTTTGAATCATTCGAAAAAAACTATCCTAGACTGAGCCGTGAAGATTATTACCAATTGGGTTTCTGCCACTATCAGGCAGGAAACCATGCTAAGGCGGTTGGCTACTTTGAGAAATCGACAGCCATTCGAGATGCCATGCAGCAAACGGCATACTACAACATGGCAGATTGCTTTGTCAAGGTCAATAACAAACAAGCTGCCCGCAACGCGTTCCAATTTGCAGCTAGAGACACATTTGATTTGAAAGTGCGAGAAGAGTCGCTCTTCGCTTTTGCCAAGCTCTCGTTTGAACTGCAGTTCCAACCAGTTGCCATCAATGCCATGAACGAACTTCTGGCATCATTTCCGGAAACCAAATACAAAGACGAAGCAAACGAGATATTGGCCCAGCTCCTTATCACCACCAGAAATTACAAAGAGGCACTGGCCTCTTTGGATAAAATCCGTGCCAGGTCGCCCAAAGCCAATGCGGCTTACCAAAAGGTGGCCTACTTCAGAGCTTTGGAGCTCTTCAACGACCGCGATTACGACAAGGCCATTGGTTTATTCAACAAAGCCATCACCAACGAATCGGATCAAATGATTCGCGCCAATGCGATGTATTGGAAAGCCGAGGCCATCTACAACCAAGGCCAATACGAAGCTGCTAAAAAACAATATCGGATCTTCATCTTCAACCCGCCGTCCATAAACTCTTCCCTCTACAATACCGCCAACTATAATCTCGGCTATTGCCATTTCAAATTGGAGGATTATGCAGAGGCCAATGTTTGGTTCAGGAAATATATCAAGGATAGACAACAAACCACCAAAGACAAACACAATGACGCTTTGATTCGGACAGGTGATGGCTGCCTGATGCTCAAAGAATATGACAACGCCCTTAATTTCTACGGACAGGCTATAGATGGCAAAGCAAAAAGCTCTGATTACGCTTTGTTCCAAACCGGTATCATCAGGGGCATCAGAGGTGAGCATGCGGAGAAGGTTAAAATCATGAACAAGCTTGTAAGCTCTTACCCAAAATCATCCTATGCAGCAGCAGCCAACTTTGAGAAGGGAGAGGCGTTAATGGCAGAGGGCGAGTTCAAGCAGGCAAACGATATCTACCGAAAGGTGATACAAGATTTTCCTAATAGTGATTTTGCCCGCAAGTCATTGTTGAAATCGGCTTTGTCGCTGTACAATCAAAAGCTCGACGACCAAGCATTGGCGGCCTATAAGGATGTGGTAAAAAAATATCCGGGATCGACTGAATCGGTTGCTGCACTCACGGGTATCAAAAACATCTATGTGAGCGGCGGAAATCCACAAGGGTATTTCGATTATGTCAAGGAAGTGCCCTCTGTAACTGTGAGCGCCGGTGCTCAGGATTCAATCACCTACGAAGCAGCCGAACAACTATATCTCAAAGGCAACCACACACAAGCAGCCAAGAGTTTCGAAGAATACCTGAAGAAGTTTCCGGAGGGCTCATTTGCTTTGAACGCCCATTTTTACAAGGCCGAGTCCGATTATCGGAACAAGGATACTGACAAGGCGCTTGTAGGTTACCTTTTCGTAACCGAGAAACCTCGAGGCATCTTCACCGAAAAATCCCTGCTGCGTGCAGCGACAATCCTTCACGCCGCTAAACGGCATGGAGAAGCCCTGCCACTATTTGAAAGGCTGGAGGGAACAGCTGATTTTCGCGAGAATGTGGTTGAAGCTTTGGTGGGACAAATGCGGTGCCACTACCAGCTTAAGGATTACAACAACACACGGCTATTTGCCGACAGAATCATCAATGGCGACAAAGTTCCGAACGATCTGATCCGTGAAGCGCATTTACTCAACGGTAGATCGGCATTGGCCACAAACGATGTGATATCGGCAGAGAAGGAGTTTGCCGTTCTTGCAAAAATACCGGGAAGCGAGACAGGCGCCGAAGCGAAATACAATCTGGCCTTTATCAAATTTATGGCGGGCAACTACAAGGATTCTCAAAAAGCATGCTTCGAAGTGATTAACCAATCTCCATCCTATGAATATTGGATTGGAAAATCATTCCTGCTTTTGGGCGACAACTACCTTGCTTTGAATGACACCTTTCAAGCCAAAGCCACCTACCGATCGCTGGAAGAAAATTATGAAAAGGGGCCTAACGATGCCGAGGATATCAAATCCGCCGCTACCGAAAAGCTGAGGCTTTTGGAACAAGCTGAGAAGGATAAAATGCAAAAGGAAATCGAAGAGAAAGAAAGAAAATATTTCGGATCGGAAAACGATACCATCCAAAACCTGAACGAAGAATGAAAAACCAACCATATCACAAGCATTCGAACGCGATTAGCAGGATTTCCGTCTTGTTAGCCGTTTCCCTCGTGTTGTTTGTTTCCAATTCGTCAACAGCCCAGCAAAAAAATCTTGGGGATGAGCAAATCGATGTGGTGAAAGCATACCAACCCATGCTTTCAGATGCATACAAAATCAGCGATGTGCCAACTGGCGATACAGCAGTAAACTATATTCCTGACATGACCTATGAAATGGTGAAGGTGCAACACCCTACCGTTTACACCATCACACCAATCAAGGCTGTAAAAGTCAAGGATGATAACATTAAAAAACTCTATAGAGGTTTCGTCAAAGCGGGTTATGGAACAAAAAACACGCCGTTTCTAGATGTGCATTACAACAGCCTTAGATCGAAAGAATATGATGCGGGAGCCCGATTGAAGCACTTGTCGTCGAGTGGCAAGGTACGAGGCTGGGATGGTGAACCAGGTATGAGCGAGTCAGGTATAGGTGTATACGGAAGTAGATTTTTCAGTGGCAATACCCTTTCGGGATCAATCGATTTCGACAGAAACGGTTACCGCTATTATGGATATGATGAAACTTTTTACGAGAAATCGGACATCAAACATGTGTTCACCGACCTTTCAGGCAAAGTTGGATTTGGAAGCAATCTGGAAAACGGAAGCGATACCCGCTACAAGACAAACTTGTTGTTCGGCAATTTCAAAGATAACCTTGGTCACAAAGAGGGAAGGTTCGTATTTGATGGGGACATGGATTTCCTCCTCGGAGAATTTAGAGTTGGCGGTCTCGTATCTGCCGACATAAGCAAATACCAAAGTGACTCCTTGGGAGCATTAAAGCGAAACCTTATAAAGGTAAACCCCCGCATGTATCGTGAGTTCGGAAGAATGAAACTTACTGCAGGATTGAACATACCCATAGACGCCAATGAAAAAACAAAATACTATCTATTCCCACATTTGCGAATGGATCTTAAAGTTGCCAAGGAAACCATTTCGGCCTATGCGCAGCTTTCTGGAGATGTGGAAAGAAACTCTTTCCGTTTACTCTCCATGGAGAATCCTTTCATCGGCAACTTTACAGGGCCATATCTGCTTAACAAACGAAAAAACTTTGATCTACAAGCAGGTATCAACATTAAAATTGAAAATCAACTTGCCTTCATCGGATCCTTTGCGCTTACCACAATCAAGGATGATGCTTTTTTTGTGAATTATCAAAATCAGGAATTTACCAATGGCAGTCTGCTCCGTGAACGCACCGAATACGATCTGTTCTTCGATGATAACACGCAATTCAACCTACACGCCGAAATCGTTTTCGACCAAAATGAAAAATCGGGAATCAGCTTTGCTGCCGACTACTATTCCTACAAAACCGACAGCCTTGAGAAAGCCCTGTTCCGTCCCGGTTTCAGCCTCACTGCCAAAGGACATTACAACATTGGCGATAAGATTTACGCCAAGGCATCCGTAGCGTACATCGATTCGAGATACTATATCAAGCCTAACACAACCGAACTGGGCACATTGGATGGATACATCGATTTGAACCTTGGTGTCGACTACCGTGTCTCGAAAGTGCTTTCGGCATTTATCATGGTCAACAATGCCACTGGTTCAAAATACAGCAGATGGTATAATTATCCTTCCTACAGATTGGGTGTTTTTGCGGGTGCGACTTACGCGTTTTAATGCATTTGCCAATAGCTCTTTCGATCAAGTATCAAAACACGATTAGAAAGCCCTATTACCACTTTCACTAACGGAATCTATTAAAGTCTTTGCTTTTAATTCAAAGTAAATAAGCTCAGGGCTGAACGGATTTCTTTCGAACAAGAACTATTCCGCAACAATCTGCCCCCCTTTGTTTCGCTCAGAAGTTTTGAGCTGGGTGTCACTTGTGGACCCTAACTTTGTGCTATTGTTTTTCAGGCACTTAGAATCCTGAAAAATCCCCTAAAAACCCTTCGACAACCTTATCCACAAATGGGGCGTATTTTGTTGATAAAATAATGGCTAAAAGCGCTGAAAATTATGGAATTAGATATTGCCTCCCGAGGCTAAATCCGTACCTTTGCTTGTAACCCCAAAATTTTTGCAACAAACTGATTATGAGCGACCAAGCAACACCAGAAACTTTAAAGAATCAACAAGACTATTCGGCTGATAGCATACAAGTGCTGGAGGGCCTCGAGGCGGTACGAAAAAGACCCGCCATGTATATCGGAGATATCGGAGTAAAAGGCCTTCACCATCTCGTTTACGAAGTGGTAGACAACTCCATCGATGAGGCTCTGGCAGGCCATTGCAAAAACATCGAAGTCAAGATTCATCCAGACAACTCCATCTCCGTCAAGGACGATGGCCGTGGTATTCCGGTGGATATGCACACCAAGGAAAACCGTAGCGCATTGGAGGTCGTAATGACCGTTCTGCACGCTGGAGGTAAGTTCGACAAAGACTCTTACAAGGTTTCGGGGGGGTTGCACGGAGTGGGTGTATCGTGCGTAAACGCATTATCCGACCATCTGAAGGTAGAAGTGTACCGTCAAGGCAAATCATATGTCCAGGAGTATTCTATGGGCAAACCGCTCTATTCCGTCAAGGAAACGGGCACTACCGACTACCGTGGCACCGTTGTTACCTTTCACCCAGACGGCACCATCTTCACCACCACCGTATACCAATTCGAAACACTGGCGGCACGCATGCGCGAATTGTCCTTCCTGAACAAAGGTATCCGCATACACCTAACCGACCTTCGTGAGTTGGATGAACAAGGAGAGCCCGTTAACAACGAGACCTTCTATTCGGAAAAGGGACTGATCGAATTCGTAGAGTACCTTGATAGCGGACGCGAGAAGCTCATGCCAGAATGTATCCACATGGAGGGCGAGAACGCAGGGATCCCCATCGAGGTAGCCATGCAATACAATAGCTCATTCAATGAAAATGTGCACTCTTATGTGAACAACATCAACACGCACGAAGGTGGAACGCACCTCAGCGGATTCCGCCGAGCCATGACGCGTACATTGAAAAGCTACGCCGAGAAGGAAGGACTGTTGTCCAAACTGAAGTTTGAAATCAATGGAGACGACTTTCGCGAAGGTCTCACTTGCGTGATATCAGTGAAGGTTCAAGAGCCACAGTTCGAAGGGCAAACCAAAACCAAGTTGGGTAACAGCGAAGTGATGGGTGCCGTTGACACTGCCGTTTCGAAAATGCTATCCGAGTATTTGGAAGAACATCCGCGTGAAGCGAGAGAAATCGTTAATAAAGTAGTTCTTGCTGCAACCGCAAGACATGCTGCACGCAAAGCCCGTGAAATGGTTCAGCGCAAAGGCGCTTTCTCCGGAAGCAGCTTGCCTGGTAAACTGTCAGATTGCTCCGAAAGCAACCCCGAAATATGCGAACTGTTCCTGGTTGAGGGAGATTCGGCCGGTGGAACTGCCAAACAAGGTCGCAATCGCGCCTTCCAAGCCATTTTGCCTTTGCGTGGTAAGATTTTGAATGTAGAGAAGGCGATGGATTATAAAATTCTCGATAACGAAGAGATCCGCAACATCTTCACTGCACTAGGTGTTCGCAAAGGAACTGTTGATGACCGTATGGCCCTCGACACCGAAAAACTTCGTTACCACAAAATCGTAATCATGACCGATGCCGATGTGGACGGAAGCCACATCACAACTCTCATCCTTACCTTCTTCTTCCGACATATGAAAGAGCTCATCGAAAAAGGATACATCTATATCGCTTCTCCCCCACTCTATCTGGTTAAAAAAGGAAAAGAAGAGCGCTACTGCTGGAACGACCAGCAACGCGAACAACTGACCAAAGAATTGGCAGGCGAAGGAAAAGAATCATCGGTAACCATTCAGCGCTACAAGGGTTTGGGAGAAATGAACGCCGAACAACTATGGAGCACCACCATGAATCCCGAGAACCGCACGCTCAAACAGGTTACCATCGAAAGTGCTGCCGAGGCCGACCGCATCTTCGCCATGCTAATGGGCGACGAAGTTCCTCCTCGTCGTGACTTCATCGAAAAGAATTCCCGTTACGCCAAAATCGACGCATAACAACACAAACAAATCAACCATAACCCAATCCATCCGACTAACATGAAAGTAACCGTAGTAGGCGCTGGCAATGTAGGATCTACCTGCGCCAATGTGATTGCACACAAGGAGCTGTGCAACGAAGTTATCCTCCTCGACATCAAAGAAGGTATTGCCGAAGGGAAATCCCTCGACATGTGGCAAACCTCGCCCATCAACCTGTACGACACCCGCATCAAGGGCAGCACCAATGACTATGCCGCTACGGCAGGTTCAGATGTGGTGGTCATTACCTCGGGTTTGCCTCGCAAACCCGGTATGAGCCGCGACGATTTGATCGCTACTAATGCAGGCATTGTGCGTTCGGTTACCGAGAACATCATGAAGCATTCACCCAACACGATCATCGTGGTGGTGTCGAACCCACTCGATGTTATGACTTACTGCGCATACCTCACCGCCGGTATCGATTCCAAGCGTGTTTTCGGAATGGCTGGCATACTCGATACAGCTCGCTATCGCGCATTCTTAGCCGATGCGTTGAATACTTCCCCAAAAGACATTCAAGCCGTTCTTATGGGCGGTCATGGCGACACCATGGTGCCATTGCCTCGCTATACCACAGTTGCCGGTATCCCGGTAACCGAACTCATTGCAGCAGATAAGCTCAACGCCATTGTAGAGCGCACTAAAACCGGTGGTGGCGAATTGGTGAACCTGATGGGCACCTCTGCATGGTACGCTCCCGGTGCCGCCGCCGCTCAGATGGTAGAGGCAATTGTCCGCGACCAAAAACGCATCTTCCCTTGCTGCGCATGGTTGCAAGGAGAATATGGCATGAAAGACATCTATCTCGGCGTGCCTGTTAAACTTGGCAAAAACGGTATCGAAGAAATCATCGAACTTCAATTGAACGCCGACGAAAAGGACTTGCTTGCCAAATCAGCCGGTGCTGTCAAGGAAGTGATGAATGTGTTGGATGGTATGCAAACAGCCGCCAAATAAATCCAGAAGTAGCATAGGCCTAACCACAAGCCGGCTCAGCTTACTTCAAGGGACATCAGCAATGGTGTCCCTTTTTATTTGTAACATTGAACCATGGCTAATAAGAAATCCGTCCGCATTCCCATCCGACTCTTGAAAATCGAGCAAAACGGTTGTCACCCTATCGTTTCTGCCAAGCTCAACAACAAAAGCATCCGAATGGTAATAGATACCGGTGCTTCTCAAACCGTATTCGATAAAACAAGAATAGAAAAGCTGTTAGGCAAGGAAGCGTTGGAGCATATCAAAATCCTATCGGCAGGATTAGGTACAAGTAAGATGAAAAGCATGTTGGTCAGAGTCAAAAAACTTAAACTAGGCGATATGGTGTTTGTAGATAACGACTTCGTAGTTCTCGACCTGTCGCATGTAAACAACTCTTATGCCATGATGGGAATGAAACCCATTGACGGCGTTATTGGTGGCGATATTTTGAAACGCGCCAAAGCGGTAATTGATTATGGGAAAAAGGAGATGGTTTTGAGGATGCCGTAGGCTGGTTTCGCTAGCTTCGATGCATTCGCTACGCTCACTTAGTCAGCCAGCGTTGATGATTTTCTTGCCTTTTAAATATAACTTTCAAGTAGCAAAGCTTGGACTTTAAACCTGTAATAGCTTTGGCTTGTTCTTAATCCTTGTAATTTCAAAAATCTCTAAGAATACAAACGATGGCTGAGCTTGTTTACCCTGAGCTGGTCGAAGGGTCGAAGCCAGCGAAAATGATTAAAGTGCCATTAAAAACACCCCTTGAACAAATACAAGTTTAAACTATTGATGTTTTGAATAATCGAAACTCAATCCGTTTCAATAATTTCTGAGATCAACAACGGTGGCTGAGCTTGTTTACCCTGAGCTTGTCGAAGGGTCGAAGGGTCGAAGCCACCGAAACCACTACTTCCTCACAAAAACCGAATACGGATCCACCGACAACTCCATCTTGAAGCTTGGCACCAAATTCAAGGTGTTCAAACTAATCATTGTCAGGTATCCGTTGCGACCACCGCAAGAGGATGTGTGATGTGGAATAGGTCCGCCAGAGGTGGATGTGTTTCGATTGGCAACATAAACTACACCCCCATCCTCATCAACAGCCAAACCATGAGGCTGGAAGCCAACGAACAAGTCCTTCACATGAGTCAGCGAACCCATATCTATTATGGATACACTGTTACCCGCCTCGCAACTCACAAAAAGCAAATTGTTGCTAGGCGACATCGTCATCTCCAAAGGAAATGCAGCAGTAGCAATGGTAGCCAATGGGGCATCGTTTACTGCATTGAAAACCCTAACCTCGTTACGACCCTGGCAGGTTACAAAATACTTGCTGCCATCCGGACTAAATGCCAACTCGTGTGGGTCGGCTGTAGGACCACCCGAAGTGATGATATTGATATCCGAGTAGTCAGGAATCATTGGATCCGACAAATCGAATTTATAAATCTTGTTTCCAACCTGTCCGGTTACATAGAGGAAATTTCCATTGGGAGAAACGGCACTTCCGTGCGGATTGAAAATATTACTGCCATCCTGATAGGTAGCCAAAAGCTGCATGTTGACCAAATCCACATAAGCCACCCTGCCAATAGTAGCAAAGTCAACCACCCAGGCCTTGGTACCGTCAGGCGAAATAGCAAAGGTATTCCATGAGCCTGAAGAGATCACTGCCTCACCAACGAATGCATCGTCCGAGGTACGAAACTTCTGCAATACATTTCCATTTATAAACGACACATACCAGTATTGACCATCAGGTGAAGTACGAATCATGTGCGGCGACTCTATGGCTGCTGAATTCCCCACATTCACACATCTCATGGCCACTTTGGTTTCTGCATCATGAATGGTAACCAAATCACAGCCCTGGTTGGCAACATAAAACTTGGAACGGCTAGGGTTATCAGCAAATTTCACGCGACCCTGGCAATCGGGTGCTCCTGCGTCAATCCAATTTTTGATGGTTTGAATCTCCTGCGCTGTCAATGGAGGCGCATTGAAAGGCATAGTGGGTTGCGAAACAGGACCCTGAAGCGTGTCGGTGTTGATGTAAAAAAACAATGTGCTTTGGTCGCTTCGAAAGGGAATGCACACCGCACCGTTTCTGTTGCCTTGAAACATGGCCTCCCAACTGGATAAATCCAATCCGCTGGCAGCTTCTTTGCTAATCGTATTGTGACAACCAGCCGTGGCACACTTCTTCACCAATATCTCAGCCACTTCAGGAGGATAACAGCCATCGTTGAAGGGCTCAGGTTCCGGCTCCACATCATACTTACACGCACTCCAAAATACAAGCAAAGAGAAAACACCCAGGATCAGGAAATATTTAGAAGTCTGCATTAAGCGCATTTTCAAATCAAGGATGAGATATAATCAAAGATTGAGATCTGCTGCCCTCGCCATCCTGAACCAAGCAGCGATATATACCATTGCTCAAGTCATGAACAGGAACAACCAATGTGTTGCGTTCAGTTGAGATATTCAACAACTCCCTGCCAGTGATATCGAAAATGCGAATGGTCCGCTTTCCATAAGCTTCAAATTGAAACACCACCTGATCCGATGCAGGGTTAGGATACATTTGAAATCGGGCGCCCTCCTGTATAGATTCGCCAAGCCCGGTGGTGGAATCGTATTTGTAAATGGTGATACCACCTGCGTAATTTCCTGTTAGAATCTCACGAATGCCATCGCCATCTATGTCGCGCGAAGCCACGGTAACTCGTTGCGGCTCCCATATACCATGGTACATCGAGTCAACGAGATTAAAACTTCCACCAAGGTTGTTGTCGATGTTGTTGTATTGATAAACATATCCATTTACGGCTCCAACCAATAATTGGGTTACACCACTGCTATCATACATGTATGGATAACTGTAGCCGTACAAACTGAAAGCATTGTTCACAAGCACTCCTCCGAAGTTGGATGAAACCAAATTGAAAGATGGTGAACTAACCGTGCCTGCATTCTCGTAGTAGTTCAAATTGCCTGCTCTCTCACCAACGACCAAGTCCAGTTTTCCATCCTTGTTCACATCATATAGCTGTGGCATGGAATTTGAACCCACATCTATCGGCGTACCGTTGGATGTGGACATAGATGGTTGCGTCAATGTGTAGGTGGAGCCGCTTCGAGTGAAAAGCAAAAGATTTCCGTCGGAGTTGCCAACAACCAAATCATCATCTCCATCATTGTCGAGGTCGCCAAAAGCGGGCGAGACTCCAGTAATGCCGATTTGCGAAATGTTCCCAAGGTTCTGCGTTACTAATTCGAATGAAGGCGCCGTGGCGGTTCCATTGTTGCGGTAGTACGACAATCCACTTTGGAAAGGTGGCGTGGTAGTGAAATAGCCATAATTCCCAACAACGATATCCATCAAACCATCCTTATCTATATCCTGGAAAACCACATTGGCTCCGGATCCAACCTCTATCATTTCATCAACGAGAAATCGGTTTTTGATAAAGCTGAACACATTGGAATTATTGTCGGTGGTATTGGTGTAATACAACACATTGTTATAGTTTTCGGATGGACCACTGATACAAGGAGCTACAATGAAATCTTTCTGATTGTCATTGTTTACATCCATATAGTAGGGAGCGGGAAAGGTGATCAAATCCACGGGATCATCGTATGATGGGAAGGAATCATCCTGGGCTGTCATCAAAGCTCCGGATGTGGAGCCTCCATTCACCACCAAGAGCATGTTGTTTCCAAGTATATCTCCGTTCATCAAGTCCTTGTCGCCGTCGCCATCAATATCCAGGGCAATCATGCAAGAGCCTGCATGTTGCACCCTTGCGGTGATGTCGGGGTCGAGCTGGGCATCTACACCGGGAGCAGCCATCCTACAACCCACATTCAGCAATGCCGCGTTGGCAAATCCACTCAATCCGAAATTACCAAAGCAACTTGGTTCAAGCTGGTAAACCAAGGTGTCGCAAACGCCGAATTGCTCTACCGCTCTGTTGCGATGGAATTCAACAAAGCTACCCGATACGGGAAATGTTAGTACATCCAAATCGCCGTCGTTGTCCACATCGGCCAAGGCAGGCAGATTGACCGAAGCTACATACAGGTTTGCGGTGATGGATCCGTATTTACTGTTCACCAAAAGATACTCCAAGGTGAACTGCAAACCGGTTTGAGGCGTATAATCGTTTCGGTAAACGGTCATGCCGCCCGAATATGAATAGGTGAAGATGTCTTCCCTACCATCACAATTGAAATCCTTCAGCAATACCCAATCGTGTAATCCGGCGGGAAACTTCTTGCGATACTCTGGAGCATAAGTATAGTCCACTTGTCCAGGTGTTCCATTGTTGATGTAAGTGGTAATACGATAACCCTCGCGATCGAACACAAACAAATCCTTGATACCATCCCCGTTCATATCGATTTCGGAGAATATCGGAGCATTGAAACCACCAACCCAAGGGTTGGCGATAACAGTTCCATTATGAGTAACAGGAATGTTCACAGCAGGAACATACTCGCCGTTTTGAGCCATCGCAAATAATGAAAACAGCGAAAAGCAAAGTATAAGAGTAAAGCGAATTAGACGCATCGAAATCCTTTTTTCAAATTTAGTGTAATTTTAGGTGGTTGCATTCGACAAAAAGCCGCCATTGTCATTCCCTTGCAATCAAACATTCACGCCTATGCCATCATTCGATATTGTAAGCAAAACAGATGTCCAGAAACTGGATAACGCCATCAATGTGGCCCAAAAAGAAATTGTGAACCGGTACGACTTTCACGGCTCCAAAACGGAGATGGAGCTTGATAAAAAAGCGATGGTTATCAAGTTATTGACAGAGAATGAGATGCGAATGGATGCGATTCGTGATATCTTGATTTCCAGGGCAATGAAACAGGGATTGGAACCCGGATGTTTGGATTTTGGAAAAGACCAGGAGGCTTCGGGTATGATGCTCCGAAAAGAGGTTAAAATCATCAATGGAATTGATAAGGAAACCGCCAAGAAGATTGTTAAAATCATCAAAGACAGTGGCTTGAAGGTCCAGGCATCTATCATGGATCAGCAAGTGCGCGTAACTGGAAAGAAGAAAGACGATCTTCAGGCCACCATTTCGGTGGTTCGACAAGGGGGCATCGAACAACCTTTGCAATTCGAAAATTTTCGAGAGTAGTGTATTTATAGTTCTGTTTTTCAGCTTATTAAAATAACTGGTAATAAAATACCAGAAATTCATTTTTTACTCACCCAAATGCGACTACCTTGCTTACTCAATAAAGCGAGGATGGTTATTCGTTTTTTATGATTTAAATCATACCAAACGACCCGCCCAAGCGTTAACCTTGTTTGAGTTTGGAAATTTTGAAAGAAAGCTCCGGACTTTTCATCTGTAAATACCCAAATAATGAAACCCTCAAGAAGCCAAAAAAAGGCGAAGGAACCGGTTCAAAAGCCATTGATCAAAGTTCAACTCGACGAACGCACCACCATAACTATCCGTAAAATGGAAATGCTCAAGTTTTGGAAAGAGCGTTATCCTGAAGCGAAAGTGATTTGATAGGATCCGATATAAATCCTGTTTGAATAACGCTGCTTTGTCGAAATTCAATTTTGCTTTTGTAACAATTGTGCGCTGACAATTTTCAGTCCCTCCACAAATGTGCGTGGAGTGTAGCCCAACTCTATCCTAGCCTTATCCAGAATAAATCCTGTTCTCGGCGGACGCTTTGCAGGCTGGTTCAAAGATGCCGATGAAATCGGTTTGATGTGTGATTTATCCAATCCGAAAAAATCGGCCACTTTAGCTGCAAGGTTGATAATGCTATCCAAATCCTCTTCGGGACCACAGATGTGAAAAATACCAGTGGCTCGTTTTTGCATAGCCAGGATACAGGCATCGGCCAAGTCCTCAGCCAATGTAGGGCTGCGGAACTGATCCGTGATGACATTAATGTCCTTGTTTTGCTCTAAGGATGACTTGGTCCACAGCACCAGATTCGATCGCTGCACATCATCCACCACACCATAGATGATGATGGTTCGCAATATCGCCCAGTCCAATCCTGACTGCATGACCACTTTTTCGCTCTCAAGTTTCGAGCTGGCATAATAACTGAGCGGGTTGGGTTTATCCTCCTCCCGGTAAGGACCAGATTCACCATCGAAAACAAAATCGGTGGAAATATGAATAAAATGCGTTGAAGTACCCCGACTTGCTTCAGTGAGATGTCTAACGGCATCCACATTGAGGGCATCACATCCGGGCTTATCGTTTTCACATGCGTCCACATTGGTCATGGCTGCCGTATTGATGATACAATTGGGTCGAAATTTTTGAATAACTGAAAAGACCTCATCCCTGTTGGTGATATCAAGAGGCTGATAGGCATATCCATCCTTTTTGGAAATACGATTAACTCCTTTGGAGGTCGCTAAAACTTCAATACCATCCTTGCCAGCCAATGCATAAACCAACTTCTGACCGAGCAATCCGTTCGAGCCTGTAATAAGAATTTTCATGGGCATAAAGATATGAAGGGGATTATTATAATGAGTTATGGTTTTAATGAGTGCAAGTTTATATTTTAATGAACAATTAACTATGGCAAGAACAAGAACTAAAAAAATGGCTGATTCACACAGATTTATTTTAGTTACACCTTAATTCAAAAAAGCCTAAATATTAAATAGATCTATATAGTTTGTACTTTCCGTTCAGCGTTTAGCATTTATAGTGTATGATTTTTCTGAAACCAATTGTCGACCAATAGCACAATCTAAACACCTCTTTGTGGAGCAATAATTGGCATGCAAATGCAAAAACGCCTGCGAATCGAATGCGTTACTGGCGTGCATACCTACATGCGACCAACTGTCAAGCACTTTGTTTTTTTCATATGCTATGGATTGCAATAGCACGATAGCCCGATCAACCAAGTGCAGGTCGTTGTTTTTGCGTCCATAATAAAATAATGCAGGAGCCACCGTGTTAATGATGATGTTATCGGCTGAATCGGAGCCTATGGATTTTACTCCGAATGGTGCAATTTTGTTAAACACATAGTGGATATCCCAATAAGTTGAAGCCCGTACCTTGAGCCGGTCAATCAAGCGAATCGGATCCTTTTCGTCCAATACTTCAGAAAAAGAAAAACCATTTTGTGCAATCAGCATCGCGAATTGAGACAAACGGATGGTTGGAAATCCGGAAGGACGCATGCGTAGAAATTTCCAAAGATGTTTTTCGATAGGTAACAATCCGTGCTTCTTAGCCAAAAAAGCATATTCCTTTCTAAGTATGGTTGGGTATTCTTCGACCATTTCTTCTTCAAGAAAGCCGGCCTGCCCAAAGACCAACGCCTCCACAACTTCCAATCGATCACGATATCGAAGCAATAGTTTGCGTGGAAGAACCCGTGCCAACATTTCAAACGGCAACGCATTCACCTTGAATCCAAAATTGCGGGCGAGCAATTGAAAGAATGCGTCCTCCCAATCGTTTCGATTGGCGCAAAGCGCCAAGTCAACCAGCCTTGATTTATGTTCCAACCGTTCCACCAACATTCTGTCGAGCCAAGATTTCATAACAACGGATTCCAATTGTCCAAGTGATTCTCCGCACGGAATTTCCGCTGTTGAGTTGCGCAAATCGGTTATCCGTTCGAAAATGCTTCGATCCATTTGATTCGAAAGCGAAACAGTTGGCACAACGAGAAGGTTGTCTTGGATGATTTCGGTATCGGACTCATACACCACATGTAAAATGACATTGTCATAGGACCTGTCGGATTGATGACCATGTCGGTACCAATCGGACGATTTTACATGGATTTCCACATTGCCCGCCCAAAGTGTTTCTCCAATTCGAATACGGGCATTAAAAAAATCAGGTCCGGCATGACTTTGCTGTTCGCCTGGTTTGATAACGGTAACAGGCAAGCCAGTGGTTGTAAAAAGTTCCTTGTTATACAGACGGTACTTCCACAAATGGGATATCAAATGTTCGTTCATGATAAAAGCGATTAAAAAAGAAAAGCGGATGAACGCAACGAAAATAGAAAGGTCGCAACCAACTTTGTCAACGAATCCTCAATAAGGATTAGCGCTGGCTAAGTAAAAACAACAGAGTCAACAAACTTAAAGAAGAGCAGACATCTCCTCTTGTACCTTACGAGCTTCTTCGGCTGCCCGATCGGCAAAATCTAATCCATTGGATGCGTAAATAATGCCTCGCGAAGAATTCACCAGCAGTCCACAATCCTGGTTAAGGCCATACTTGCAAACCTCTTGTAGGCTTCCACCTTGAGCACCAACGCCGGGAACCAATAAAAAATGATTAGGCACCACCTTGCGCACATCGGCAAACAACTCACCGCGCGTAGCACCCACCACATACATCATGTTACTTGCGTTGCCCCATTGCTGGGATACGCGGAGTACTTTCTCAAACACACGCTCAGATCCTACTGAATCCATTTGAAAATTTAATGCCCCTTTGTTGGATGTGAGAGCCAACAACACCACCCATTTGTTTTCAAACTCGAGAAACGGGGTTACTGAATCCTCTCCCATGTAAGGCGCCACTGTAACCGAATCGAAATCGTACTGTGAGAAAAAAGTTTGCGCATACATGGCCGAAGTATTGCCAATGTCGCCACGCTTGGCATCGGCAATGGTGAACACATCGCCAGGAATGTATTCCAATGTTTTTCGTAAACTCTCCCAGCCCTTTGGCCCCATGCACTCGTAAAAAGCGATATTGGGCTTATAGGCAACTGCATAGTCCTTCGTAGCTTCGATGATAGACTTGTTGAATTCAAATACGGGATCCTCCGTATCCAACAGATGCTTGGGGATCTTATTTATATCCGTATCCAATCCGACGCAGAGGAAAGACTTCTTGCGGCGGATTTGCGATATGAGTTGTTTACGGTTCATATATACATCCCTTCAAGAGAATAAATAATGTCGATACCAAATCTAGGTCAACTAAAATGCCAGGTGTAATAGAAACCTATTTCAATGACCGAAAGACCAACTCTCTATAGGTTTTAGTAATTGTGATTTTCTGTACACATTTAACTTTTTAACTGATCGGGCTCCACCATAAATATTACCTATATAGAAACTCATTGACATTGCCGACATGAGAACACCCATTCCATATTGTCTATTTTTTATAAGATCATAACTTGCAAAAAGCACAAGTCCATTAAAACAAAAGGCCGTCAATGCTGATTGAGATTGGCCGGCATACAAATATCCCATGCCAGGAATTATACCAAAAAGAGCCGCCTTGGTAGGGCTTTTATACTTAGTTGTAGCACACTTATTTACCGAAGTGATTATTTCAAAATTGCTATCCGGAGATTTCTTTAAATAATCCCAAGCGGTGCTCCACTCCTCTAGTACAGACATGTTATAAACAAGCTTTTTATAAATACTTGATGGGCTTGATGACCCTATAGAATCTAAAATAGACTTGTAGACTGTAGCTGCCAAAGCACTATGATTCGAATTAGTGTAAGCATCAGCCAGGATTTCAGCAAGATGTGAATTCCATGTGTATTTTAAATATGCAGAGCAAAGCTGTATGACCTTATCCTTTTCACCTTTAGATAAATAGCAATATGCTTCTAACAAGGTCAATTGTAATTGCCTGTTATTAACTATATCCGTATTTTTAAATCGCTCTCTATGAATTTCCAAAATTGCCTCATCATATAATTGTACTTGTAATAAATGACAAATAAACGGGAGTCCACTGCAAACGGAGTCAATCCAAGAATAAAAAAAAACTTTTCTGAGTTGAACAGATGTATCCAAAACAGGATCAAGTAATCTCGGCACATCATTTAAAACCGCAATCCTATATTCACCATCATCATTTCCACACCGAATGAGTCTATCAGCTGTTTTAAAAAATCCCGCCAGCTGTGGCTTTTGCTGAAAACTGGCTATCGCAAAATTAGAACAAGTAGGATGCATCCTACAATTCGTGCCAAGTGTAGGGCTGAGGAATTTTTGATAAACCTGAATATCTTGCTTGAAAGAGTTGGCTATTGGTTTTTGGTTAATATCCTGACCAGGGCAAACATGAACCAACAGGCTATTAATTAAAAAAACAAAGAAAAATAATCCAAAATGAGACATGTTCAACGTACACCAAAGTCATATACTTTGATGTTGTTATATCCCGATCCAGCATACGGGTTCGTGCCTTGGTTACTCAAATAATAAAAACAATACTCACCGGGTTCCAAACCGTTGGGAAAAATCAACTTATAAGTGTTCTCCGCAACTTGAACATATTTGAAGTTTATCAAGTATTCATCTGCTATGGACACATCTGCGGTAAGCGTATTTCCCTTAACGCTTCCCGATACATAAGACCTACTTTTACCTTTAATCTTGAATTTGATAAGTTTGAACTCATTAGGGCTAACAGCAGTTTGATTTCCTATCAATTGACCAAAGTAGTCATCATCTTGATTGGACTTAGCCTTATTTAAATCCTTTTTGCCATCTGAAAAGCAAAAATAAATGGTAGGATTTCTGCCAAGATGATAATTAGCTTCATATCCTTCAATGTACGAAAAATTCTTTTTTGAAGCCAGTCCATAAGACATTAGACAGTTTATAAGACAATTACCATCACTTTTGGTTGAGGTGACCAATGTAGGGTCGAGTGGAACATATTTCTTTTTTTCATTTTCGAAATAAATTCCTGATCTCGGAAACGCAAATCCATCCGAAATGCCACTTGATTTCACCAAATTGTTGGATGCCTTATCCTTAGCTGTTTGTTTTTCCATCATTACATTAACCACAGCTTCAGAAACGCCAAGTTGGCTCAATTGTACAAGGGCATCAGTTGAAATATCAAAATTCACATCAGAAGATTCAATTTTCGAGATAATAATTTTGTCTCCAACCTTTGAATTGTGCAATTTGATGACTTCGGCATTTGTCAAAACATTGGAAGTTTGTCCAAAAGAAGAGATTGTGTAAAATGATAAAATCAATACAAGAACTATCCTAGGCATTTTTTTAAAAATTGAAGTTTGAAGCCAAATTAATAAATCCCAATTAATGTAGAGAGTTTTGATTGAATTCAAGAGTAAAAGAAAATGAAAAGTAAAATAAATTCTAGAGCCGGTTGGATTTGCTACAAAATTGACTTTAATGGTATTTGAATCGTATTCCAATTCAACTTCAACATTAATTCTTGGAAACAAGGATGTTCATATATTTGATTTTCAATTTAATACAAGCTAGCCATGCGAAAAAAGTATAGCTTACTTCACTAAAACATCTGCTAAATGCATCACCTTTAAATCGATATTATTCTTTTTAATGAACCCCTCTAGATGCATCAAACAGCCCATGTCGGAGGAGATGACGATGTTGGCGCCGGCTTCGAGGATAGAATCCACTTTTTTCTCGGCGAGCTTCACAGCAATGTCCTCGAACTTATTGGCAAAGGTGCCTCCCCAACCACAACACATGTCGGCATCGGCAATGTCAACCACATTTAACCCACGCACCTTCGAAAGGAGCGTTCGAGGTGGTGTTTGAACCCCCAACTCACGCAACGCAGAACAGTTATCGAGGTAAGCAGCAGTGCCCTCTAACGATGCTCCCACATCGGAAACATTCATGATATTGACCAGGAAATCCGACAACTCATAGAAATACTTCTGCACCTGTTTGTATTCGTTGTGAAGCGCTGAGTTGTGGAACATCTCCGGATAATAGTTGCGTACCATGCTTACGCAGGATGCACCAGGGGACACCACATAGCGGCTGTTTTGAAATTCATGAACCAACTTGGTGGCCACCTCCTTGCATTGGTCGCGGTAACCGGCATGGAACGCAGGCATCCCGCAACAGGTCTGCTCGGCATTATAATTCACCCCACAACCTACATGCTCCAATACCTTAACCATGTTCATGGCGGTCTTGGGGAAATACTGGTCGATGTAGCAGGGGATGAAGATGTCGACAATCATTACCTATTGGGACTTAGATGAGAAATCTAGTATTTTGATTTTCAATCATTTAAATTCTAGCAAATAACTCATTATTAATAACGCAAGATAGGAAAAGGCTTTCTAGCAGAAACCCCAATAATACGGCACAGAACAATACTTACATAAAAAAAGGAGGGCTTCGTTTACCGAAGCCCTCCTTTTGTAGCACATTAGATTGTCAAGTGGCATTAAAAAATCCACAAAACATCATATACAACATCCGGCTGATTGTTTCCATATGCAACACCTACATCCCTCCAGGCCTTGATTCGTTGTTTTTCCAAATCAACACTGTCGTTGTATTTCTTCAACTCAAATTTCCAAAGCTCTTTAGTACGATCCTTAATTTCATTAACCAAAGCTTGGGCACTTCCATAACACTTAGCGTCTGGTGTGATTTGAGCCAAATACACAGAAGCTTCGTCCGCAGCAGCCTTGTCTAATCCAGCAGACCATACAGCCTTGGCTTGAGCCAAATTTTTATCGCAGAGGTGGTTTTGATAATCAAGGTAAATCTGGTTGGCAGCAACTTGAACTTTGTTGAAACACTCTGGTATGTCCATTGGTATTTCATTCAAGGCACTTAAAGCAGATTCATAATTCCTTTGTGATGCCTGCGTTTTAGCCTTTTGAATAATCATATCACAATTAGCCATGTAGTAATCGAGAATTTTCTTTTTGCCAGAATCGATAAATCCAACTACCTCCTTATTCTTTGGACTTACCTGTTTGATTCCATCCAACAAAGATTTTTCCTCGGTCTGCCCAACTCCTTTTACGGTAACAACACTAGAGCTGAACACCTTTTTTTCCACTACATCTGCAATGAAAAAATTGATTTGTAACTCCTGAAGGATTTGTGCTGGAGCAGTTGCAGTAACCGTCTTTGATAAAGTATTTATCCCTGCTGTAAGGACGAACCTGTTGTTTTTGGTGCCCCCCAAACCGTTTTGGGTCACAAGCTGCATAAGCTTGTTGTTCATTAGAGAACGAACTTCCGCAGGAACAAAACGGACATCTTCTGTAAGTACAACAGAGATGGCGATTCTGTTTGCATCCGCACCTGTGCTTTGGGCAAAAGATACTGCAGTAGTAAATAATACCAAAAGAGTGAAAATCAGTTTTTTCATATTTGTTTATTTATTTTTCTCCGATTATTACAGTTGCCTTACCTAGTCCCTGCATTGTAACTTTTGAAACGATATTGTAAGGAGGTGCATTTAAGAATTTCCTGAGTTGGGTAGCGAATTGCTTCGTATCCATGGCTTTACCCTCTGGAGTAAACAAGGGAATGCGAACCTGCTCCATAAGCATCATATTTTCGGTAGCATCACTTTGGTTATATCTTCCGTTGACGGTATTTTGGGCAAACCAGTCATCAATTATTTCAGTCAACTCCTTAGAGTCAAACTCCGTTTCCAAATTGGTTTCGGAATTATCCCAAACCTTGATACGAACAGAAACCTCGCGCCCATTTTCAAACATATCATCAAAATGCTTTTGAAGCTGTGCGTTGAAATTGTCAATGTGTGCCAAAACGGCCTCTTCCAGAAGAACAGATACCTCTGCAGAGAATGAGGGACTACCCGTACCAGTGCTTGTTGCAATAGACTTATTAGTATAGGAATCCAAACCTTCTAGTGTGAAAGTAACTGATTTTTGGGGACCGGTCCTGTTTACTACATATCCCATTTTGATAATGATATCGCACCTGGTTTTCATCTTCAGCTTATCAAGTGTGGAAGATGCCATTGATGCCTGAGAAGTAGAGCTTGTAGTAGCCTCATCTT
>JBKCHO010000039.1:0-2763 GCA_046302815.1 Bacteroidota bacterium
TGGTGGGTACGCTAGTATGCAATAACAATCCAGTAACAAGTGGGTATGTGCTTGTCAGTGGTCAAGTTTTTTTCGCAAATGCTTCAGGTCAGTTTTCCTTTCCAGCTTATGGAACCAGCGCTATTTTATATCCATTTGGCATCAATCCAACTTTGGTGGGAACTCCCCAAACAATTTCGCTCAACGCAAATGTCATAAGTTTAGGTAATTTGAATTTATGTAATGGTGGTGGTGGAGGAGGAGTTGTGAATTGGGGACAAGGAGTGAGCGCTTCGGTTTACGGAACGGTAACCGATGAAAACGGTGCTGCGGTTGCAGGAACCACGGTGAACGCAGGTGGTAGCACCGCCACTACCGATGCGCAAGGTGTTTTCCGAATTAACGGCTTCAATGCTTTCCAGAATTTAGGTTATGTGAAAGTAGAGAAGCAAGGCTACTTCCCCGGCTCTCGCAGCTTCGTGCCGGTAAGCGGTGGCAACCGGGTGAACATACGATTGCTCTCCAACGCGCCCGACGGCTCTGTAAGCTCCTCGAGTGGTTCCACCATAAGCGACCAAACCTCTACCGCTTCGGTAACCCTTCCCGCCAGCGGCATCGTTAAAAACAACGCGCCCTACAATGGCACGGTGCGGGTAGCCATTAGGCACATCGATACGCAGAGCGACAACTTCTCTGAGGAAATGCCAGGCAATTTGATAGGTGTGCAAAACAACCAAAGCCGTGGACTGATATCCTACGGTATGGTGGCAGCGGAGCTTACCGACAACGCCGGGCAGCCCCTCCAGTTAGCGGCAGGACAAACAGCCACTGTCCGTTTCCCCATTGCTGCGCAGCAACTGGCTACGGCACCAAATACCATTGACTTGTGGTCTTTTGACGAGCAAAACGGATATTGGAAACACGAAGGCACGGCTACCAAACAGGGCAGCGAATATGTGGCACAGGTGAGCCACTTTTCTTTCTGGAACTGCGACATTCCCGGCAGTTGGATTACGCTAAATGGTACCATTACCAACACCTCTGGCCAGCCCGTACCGGGCGCTACGGTAACCCTCAATAGCCAATCGAGCGGCACGGCATCGGACTACACCAATGCGCAAGGGCAATTCAGCGGCTGGGTGCCGGCAGGTCAAAGCTTCACCATGACCGTACAAGTATCGTGCGGTGGTAACAACATTACGGTTCTTACGCAGAGTGTTGGACCCTATAGCACCAACTCCACACTCAATCCCATTGCGGTAACCGTACCCGGAGCTACGCAAGTAACGGGCACGCTGGTGTGCAATGGCAATCCGGTAACAAATGGGTATGTAGTAGCAAACGGCCAAGTGCATTTTGCAAATGCGGCAGGACAGTTCTCATTTTCGACCTGCGGTAGTGGCATCATGCTGTATCCGTATGCGACCAACCCATTTACAGCAGGCACGCCCGTTACGATACCCGCGAATGGTACCATGAATAATGTAACGGTTTGCAGTGGAGGTGGTGGAGGTGGAACAGGCACGGTAACGGACATCGACGGCAACACCTACAACACGGTACAGATTGGCACACAGGAATGGATGCAGGAGAACCTGAAGACCACCAAGTACAAAAACGGCGATTTGATACCCAACCCAACAGGTGATTGGTCGAACTTGACAACAGGTGCTTGGGCGTACTACAATGACAGCAGCCAGTACAATAACATCTATGGCAAGTTGTACAACTGGTATGCGGTGACCGATGCCAGGGGTGTGTGCCCTATAGGATGGCATGTGCCAACGGACAGCGAATGGAATGTGTTGGTGAAACAACTCGACTCGCAGGCGGATACAACAATTACTGGTATTCAAAGCCAAATCGCCGGAGGCTTTATGAAGGCAGTAGGCGATTTGCAATCGGGCACAGGTCTGTGGCAGTCCCCCAACCAAGGGGCCACCAACAGCAGCGGGTTCACAGGTTTGCCAGGTGGTAACCGTGCCACCAATGGAAATTACGACGGCATTGGCATCTATGGCAATTGGTGGAGTACGTCAGAAACCAATATCTACAACGCATGGTTTCGCACCTTCGGTTGCAGCAGTGCGTATTTGGTACGTCTAAGCAACCTTAAGCAAAGTGGTTGGTCTGTTCGGTGTCTCAGGGATTAGGGGGCAGTAAGTGACAAGTTACATGTGACAAGCGCCGCCCTGAGCCTGCTTGCCCTGATTTCATCGAAGGGTCGAAAGGTGACAAGCGCCGCCCTGAGCTTGTTTACCCTGAGCATGTTTACCCTGAGCTTGTTTACCCTGAGCTTGCCGAAGGGTCGAAGGGTCGAAGGGCCGCCCCAAGGCGAAAATAATTTAGAAAAAATTGAGGTGAAATTTTTAATCGAAATTAAACGATTAAGTTGACCTGGCTTTTTATGGTATTAAGAAAGTTCGGGGGGCTGCGCTCACTTGCCCTGAGCTTATCCGATAGCTATCGGACGAAGTGTCGAAGGGCCGCCCCACGGCGAAAATAATTTTTGAAATGGCCAGGTCCAAATTTCCGGTTGAACTTAATCGTTTAATTCAAGTTGACTTTTTCTTGTATTATGAAAGTTCGGGGGAACTTCACTCACTTACCACTTGTCAACTGCCAATTGTAAGTCGTCAATCTACTTCATACTCCAACTTCACGGTAATGTTCGCCGTTTTGCGTTTGGAGGTAGTATTGAAGGACCCGCCCCACGAAAAATCCTCGGCCGAGTTTTGAGCCACGATTTGGAACACACCCATACTGGCATTTTTCAATGAACCT
>JBKCHO010000040.1:0-15039 GCA_046302815.1 Bacteroidota bacterium
AACATAACCCGTGATAAAAAAAACCGCCAAAAAAACACTGGTGCAAACTAAGGCGGCTTGTGGATGCAACCCTATCAAGATTCCAAGCATGATGGCAACTCCTTTACCTCCTCGGAATCCGGCAAAGACCGGAAAGATATGCCCGGTTAAGGCGGCAATACCGAGAATCAGCTTATAATTCACATACTGCTGAGATGAGGGTAGATAATCTCCA
Organism: Bacteroidota bacterium; assembly: GCA_046302815.1. Lineage (GTDB taxonomy): Bacteria > Bacteroidota > Bacteroidia > AKYH767-A > OLB10 > JALRAP01. Next base: position 215 of record JBKCHO010000040.1, read on the forward strand.
GATAAAAAAGCCAGCTGAAGAGCCATGTATCCTTTGAGAATATCCATAGCCAAAACAACCGTTCCGGGTCCTTTTCCCAAAACCCTGAATACATTCGTTGCCCCTGCGTTTCCACTGCCATGTTCACGAACATCTATTCCATAGAACATCTTGCCAATCCAAACAGCAGATGGAATGGAGCCCAACAGATAAGCTAGCAAAACGAAAATGGTATTCTCAATCGTTATCATATGCAAACAATACTGATTTTCAATCCTTCAAAATTAACTATTCCTTATCCCGATCTTCAAATCGCTTAATGAATTCAAACTTTTTTCGTTCGGTAGATAAAAGATATTGATAGGGTGCCTTACCTCCTCCATCGTCGGCAACGCGCTTCTCAGGCTTCATATTGTTGATTATTTCATTGAATTTCAGACTTGAGGAAAGCACTTGCATTGTCCCTTGTTGATAATTGAAATAAAACCAAGTATTTCCGTCTAACTCGAAGTATAAATGAAAAACATCTCCTGACCTCCTTTTGACAATCTCAAAGTAACCCTTCATCAAACGATTAACTGGTATTTTTCCAATGTACCCAACTCCTATATTTCCCACAGACCGATAGGACATGGTTTCCTTACGATATATGAGATTCAAGTCCGTCAAGAACATAGAATGAGACAACTCATCTGGAAGCTTTTTGGGATTACCGTAGGCTTCCGTTTCCTCTAAAAACTTTTTGGCTTTTGAATCATCCATAAAATAATGGATACCATCTTTGAAAACGGGCCTGGCCTCGTTGGTAGGCTGAAGATTGGAATAAGAAAGTATCAAATCGACCATTTCCTTTAGAGCCTCTTGATTGAAGAAGAAGTCCAAGTCGACCATCAAATCAAACTTCAATGAATCGTATCCCGGATCAAAACTGGTTTTACCGGCGGTCTTCATCTTAAATTGACCGAAATTCGTAGCTAAATCAACATTGCCGAATGCGGAGAAGGAACAATTAGAGTTGTCTAGCTCAAACGAGCCTTGCCGAACTACGGCAGCATTAGGATCCTCCTTTTTCCTGTCCCCTGCCGTCTGACTTTTCAAACTTGTATCTGGAGAAATCTTAAAACTATTAGACTTACTATCAAAAGAAAGCAACCCAGACCCTGATGAAATAACATGGTCGGTTGGCGACTTTTTACTTGATATGAATGTACCATAAACTCCTATGGAGTCCTTGCTTAAACAAATAGCCGAATACAAAGGCGTTTTCTCCTCATTGACTGGCGAAACTACCGGAATGTTTACACCTTGAGGATTGATTTGTGCCGCAAAAGAAAACCAATACTTTTCTAAAGTCTCACACGAATGGTTGGCCCGTGCAAACCCATTGAAGTAGGGTGATTGAATGGGCGCTGAAATACGCATTGATCCTTTGTATTGAATATTTGGACTTAATTGAAAATTGAGGGTATCTGCAATTTCGCCAATCGCATAAGTGTGCTGGGCCGTGTCCACGCCAATTTGAGTCAATTTCAAAACATGGTTAACTTTCAATTGATCGACATAGTCGTAGTTACCTTGACCTGAAAAATCCCTGCGACCTCTTATCCGTATTGTTGCATCTGAAATACTGTGGAATTTACTGGATGTGTCAGCCACCAATGAAGCACCGGATAGTGGTGCAATCAAAGCATCTGTGCCAACAGTTAACTTACCATCCTTGGGGGAAATCCTTGAATCAGCAACATCAACATGTTTTACGCCTTCGGCATTTATCACATAACTGGAAAGGCTATATAGTGCTTTTTGGCTGACCCAGCGAAGAGAATCCTGAGCAGGGTCTATGGATATGAACTCCGCTCCCGAAACACCCATTTTACTTCCAGAAGCAACCGCCTTGCTGTCGAACAAAACATTTTGCTCATCCATCAACCATTTGAAGCGATCAATGAAACAGATGTATTTATTGAAGGGGAATGAAACATAAGAACCAGTACCGTTTGAAACAAATTCTCCAAATCTATTTTTCAAATCAACAAATGACTTCATATTGTTGGTCTGCAAAGCGGGCTTGCCAGCTTCCATTGAATTAATTCGGAAATCGCTGGTATCTGCAGAAAACGAATTGGATTTAAATGCAATGTCCTTAGATTCCAACCCAGCTTTGTCAAAATTGGATATACCACTTCCCCTTAAGCCTTTGGAGGACATGACCAGATATCCATCATGGATAACATTGGAAGAGTACAAAGTGAAATCCTTTTCGACTTTGTGCAAAAACATTTTATCATCATTAGGCAACCAACGAAAAGCAACACCGCTACCCTGAGCATCGGGAAATTCGACACCTGCAACAGGTCTGTTTTCGAGATCAAACGCAACATTAGTACCAAGAGATGAGTCAGGAAAAAATATAAATGAATCTGAATTTGATTTGGATCCAAGGAATGAAATCTCTCCATCACCTTTCAATCCGGAATAATTTAAAGAAACATTGTTCGTGTAACGACCCTTGCCACCGTATAACGGCTGCCCTTGGGGATCAAAAGTTTTAGCGAACCCAAGTGAACGATCTTCTTGGATTTTCAGGACCTCTTTAAAATCAGGAAAAATACCAGCGGATACGAAAGTTCCATTAAGTGTCAATGAACCTGCATTGAAGTTATCCAGACTATCCACGGCAAAAGGATCTACAAGAAAATAAAACCTCTTCCTATCATATACACCACCATAAATTTGAGGGTCATCATAATAAACATAGGCTGGGCCTTCGCTGGTGAACTTCGGGAAATCAGGACTTTTCTTGAATGAGGATTTGTTATCGGGTCTGTCAATTTCTAGATAACCGGTCAAGTTTTGAAGAACGCTTTTAAGAGGAGAATTTGTTATTTGACCATCTTCACTAGGCTGACTATTGGGTATTCGTATTACCAATGAATCAATTTGATTTAACCTTATTTTGAATTCATCATATATGAAATTGAACTCTCGACCTCTGAAATCATATCTTCCGGATCGAACACGGCCATCGAATGACATATTACGATTTCGTTTAATGGTAACTTGTTGCTCTCGAGGTTCTATATAAACGCGCTGAGTATCGCTCAAAACAATGCGTGGAACGCCTTCCATATCAATATCGAAATTCAGAAGGTTTATCTTTGCATTTGGCTTTGAAGTAATTTGAGACCCAATTTCGATAACATCATAGTCAGACTTACCAAGGCTTGAACTGATATAATAATACAGCTTATCATTTACAAGAAATCTGTCCGAGTTGGAATTGTATGTAACGAATCCTTGTGTGCTCAATGTCATTATCAGACTTCGGATTTGCGTATCATTCATCTTCATGAAGGCAGAATATTCAGCAACCCCGACATCTCTAGTCTGATTTTTTTCGGCAAACTGCTTTATCATCACAAGCGGATTGAGGTCATTAATGCCTTGAATTTTCAAGTATCGTTCGTTCCTGAAATAGCCTTTTGATTCAAACACCAATTTAACCTCCTCGCCGGCGGTGCTCATTTTGAGATACATTAAAGGGTCGTCAACTTTCCATGTCAATTGATCAAAATACATATCAAGGCTATGGAATGAACTTGAAAATGGCGTACCAATGGTTCGTTGAGTAGGCCTGGTTATGGTGATGGTTTTGGTTTCATTCAGATATTTAAATTCAACACCGGGGTGATAAATGGAGTCCTTTTCGAAAATGAACTTTACGGATGCATTATCAGATACAACTCTATCCTTGCGTATTACAAATCCTTGAGCGGAAGCAATTAAAAAAGGGATATTATTCCTTTTGAATATAAGAGATGCATTTTTAGATTTTGTTCCAGACCCGATGATTTTAGACCCATGCATGGAGAAGCCGCCCGTGTACTGTGCATCCTTTATCAATTGCTTGATTTCCAAATCTCCATTGTAAGATCTAAATCGAGGATAGGAAACACTGCTGGAGTCGGTCCTCACAAGCAGCTTGTCGCTAACTCTTCCTACCAATGGCTGATCCAAAATAGATTTGTTATGAAATACAGCCGAATCAGCATCGTAATCCGATCCGGATAAATCAATAGAGAATTTGGATAAGTCGGCGTATACCTGATCGGCAGCAAGCCCCGCTCGTTCCCAAGTAACTTTTCCTCCTGATCCAACGAATTTTTTCAAAGTAGGATAAAGAAAACCAGATGTTTTTGAAATAACCAGACTATCACCTTTTGAAACGCAAATCAAATCGAGCGACTTGAATCCGATTTTGGGTATAGAATCTTGTTCAAAAGTGTAGTCTAAGGAAGTTGAACGCCATTTTACCGCAGATGATTCAAAAAGATATCCGCCTTGAAACAACCCATTGCAAACTCCAATTAAAATACTGAAATTCCTTGAGGAGCCACTGAGTAAAATATCGATACCATTGTGCCAAGCATCAAATCGTTGTGGACTTTGCTTTGATTCAGCAAAAATCACCAAAGAATTCAAATAATTGAAAAAATCCGGAAATGGTTTAAGTCGTTTTTTCAACATGGCATCGCATGTATAAAACACCCTCTCCCTTTGCTGATTGTTGAATGCCGCCCCCATCCATAATGGCTCAAATCGATCTATAAGTTCTTCTGCATCTTTCTTGTTGGTTAAAGAAAGGAAGGCTTGCATTTCTTCGAGAAACTTTTCATTCTGGTGGGTGAATGATTTAGGCGTTTGAGCCTTGACCAACTCTGGAAGGTAGAAAAAAGCCAACATCAAACAAAATACCTTCATAGAAAAACCCAAAATATTTACATTCATTGATTCATTTTTTTAAAAATTGCACAACACCAATTGTCTCTGACTTGCATATGATAAAACTCCAATCCAACTTCTATTGCCTTTTGTTTGATGATTGAAAAATCCTGTTCATAATAACCACTTGTAAAGAGCGTCCCAGCGAAATTCAAACCCTGACTGTATAACGCCAAATCGGATACAATTATGTTGCGATTGATATTAGCTAGTATAAAGTCGAATTTTTCAAGCGATATGCTTTGCATAGTGCCTTCTATTACATCCAAATTGAACACCCCATTTACTCGGGCATTTAATACGGTATTTTCGACAGAATTCGGATCAAAATCAACCGCCTTGATACTTTCGGCACCTAACTTAGATGCAAGTATGGCCAATATACCTGTACCGCATCCCATATCCAACACTGATTTACCCATAAAATCAGCATTGAGCATAGTCTCCATCATTTGGTAAGTTGTAGCATGATGGCCTGTGCCAAATGCCATTCGGGGATGCACAATCAACTCGTACGGAAATTTTGAATCAGGTTCATGGTATTCTGCCCTAACATAAATCTTACCAGCAATGGTCACGGGTTGGAAGTTAGACTCCCAAACATCATTCCAATTTTTGTTAGGAATGGAATTTGCTTGGCATTCGATTTGAACACCAGGCAGAAAGACTCCATGCTTCAATTCATTGAGCCAAATATTATCAAATTTACTTTCGGGAATATAAGCTTTGATACCCTCGTCGAAATCCTCGAACATTTCGAATCCTACATCGCCCAGTAAAGCCACCAAAATCTCGGAGGTTTCTGTACCAGGCTCTACATTACAAATCAATTCTAAATAGGTCATATAATCCAAAGATAACTTTCTGGCAAATGTGAAGAGGTGTTGCGAATGCTTAATTTTACACCACCCAACCAACATCCATGAAACTGATCGTTAAGAATATCGGGTACCTTTTAAACGGACTGGAATCTAGCCCTAAAAAGTTCAACGGCAAGGAAATGGGTAGTCTGCCCGTTCTTCAAAACGCATGGCTATGCGCTGAAAACGGCCGTTTTCACTCCTTTGGCTCGATGAAGGAATTCGAGCAAAAATGTGCATTATTTGACCCCAGCGGATCAGCTTCTATCGTGGATGCCCAAGGAGCCATGGTTGGACCAACCTGGTGCGACTCTCATACACACATCGTTTATGCTGCCCCAAGGGAGCGAGAATTTGTAGATCGTATTCATGGACTCAGTTATGAGGAAATAGCAAAACGCGGAGGCGGGATTCTTAACTCGGCGGCAAAAATGGCAAATTCAAGCGAGGAGGATCTGTATAATGATGCGATGAACAGACTAGGTGAAATGATCTGTATGGGTACCGGTGCCGTTGAAATTAAAAGCGGATATGGCTTGAGTTTGGATAGCGAAATCAAAATGTTGAGAGTGATTCGTAGAATCAAGGAAAATGCTATCATTCCCATTAAGTCTACATTTTTGGGCGCACACGCTGTTCCATCCATATTCAAACAAAACAGATCTGAATACATAAGATTGATTGTTGATGTAATGTTGCCTCGAATCGCTGATGAAGGCCTGGCAGATTATTGTGATGTTTTTTGCGATCGTGGATTTTTCACTGTTGATGAAACGGATTCCATTCTAGCGGCTGGCTGGAAGTATGGCATCAGACCAAAAATACATGCCAATGAGCTAGACAATTCAGGGGGAATACAGGTAGGCGTTAAACATAATGCTCTCTCGGTAGATCACCTTGAATTCACAGGAGATGATGAGATAAACTGCTTATTGAATAGCGAAACCATGCCAACCATTTTGCCATCAACAGCATTTTTCCTCAAGCTGCATTATGCACCTGCTCGAAAAATGATTGACTCCGGGCTGCCGGTTGCATTGGCCACCGACTTCAATCCAGGATCATCCCCATCTGGAAACATGCCTTTTGTTTTATCATTAGCTTGTATTTATATGGGTATGACTCCAGAGGAATCCATTGCCGCAGCGACATTAAATGGAGCATATGCAATGGATTTGTCAGACAAACTGGGAAGCATCACTCCAGGCAAGGATGCGTCCTTCTTCATTACAGAAAAATTAACAAGTCCCGCATTTCTGCCCTATTCTTTTGGCAGCCGACTCATTAAACAAACTTACATCCAAGGAAAACCATTCCAAATATGAAACAGATTATTGAATGTGTACCTAATTTCAGTGAAGGCAATGACCTTTCCATCATCAAGCAATTAACCGATGCTATTGAATCCGTCGAAGGTGTCAAATTGCTCGATGTAGACCCTGGCAAAGCCACAAATCGTACTGTTGTAACATTTGTTGGTGAACCCAAAGATGTGGTTGAAGCGGCCTTTAGAGGCATCTCCATGGCTGCCCAGCTGATCGACATGTCAAAGCACAAAGGAGAACATCCCAGAATGGGCGCAACCGATGTTTGTCCTTTCATCCCTGTTTCTGGTATTACCATGCAAGAAACAGCTGCCTGGTCGGTGAAGCTGGCTGAGAGGGTCGGCAAGGAGTTGTCAATTCCTGTTTATCTTTACGAAGAAGCACAACCTGTAGAGGGAAGGAAAAACCTTTCCATAATACGCTCCGGAGAATATGAAGGATTTTTTCAAAAAATAAGCGACCCTGCCTGGAGTCCTGACTATGGTCCAGTTCAATGGAATTCAAAAAGTGGTGGCACTGTCATCGGGGCAAGAGATTTTCTTATTGCATACAATGTGAATTTGAACACAAAGAGTGTAAAACGAGCAAATTCTGTCGCATTCGATATTCGAGAAGCAGGACGAGTTAAACGCATCGGCAATCCAATCAGCGGACCAATTGCAAAGGATGAAAATGGAAATGAAATCAGAATACCTGGATCACTTAAAGGTGTCAAGGCCATAGGATGGTTTATAGATGAATACGATATTGCACAGGTGTCTATCAATATCACCAGGTTCAAAGAAACTCCGTTACATAAAGTTTTCGATGAGTGTGTGAACAGTGCACAATCAAGAGGGATTCGCGTTACTGGATCTGAATTAGTAGGATTGGTGCCACTTCAAGCCATGCTTGAAGCCGGCAGATATTTCTTGGAAAAACAACAACTATCATCAGGACTTTCTGACCGGGAATTAATCCATATTGCGGTCAAATCGATGGGACTGGACGAATTAGCCCCATTCGACCCAGAAAAGAAAATCATTGAATACAATCTGTACGGATCCAAAGGTGGATCATTGGTTTCAATGGATCTGACCCAGTTCTCTGAACTAACGGCAAGTGAATCTCCAGCTCCCGGAGGAGGTTCGATTTCTGCCTATGTTGGCACATTGGGAATTTCGTTGGCTGGAATGGTTGCCAATCTGAGTTCGTCTAAAAAAGGTTGGGAAGATCGCTGGCAAGAGTTCAGTAATGCTGCACAAGAGGCACAAACCATCCGTAAAAAACTTCTCGAGTTGGTAGATGAGGACACCCGATCCTTCAATGCCATTATGGATGCGTTCCAACTTCCAAAGTCAACAGATCAGGAAAAGGCCGTGAGGAAAAAAGCCATACAAGATGCCACCAAATATGCTATTGAAATACCGTTCAAGGTCATGGAATACGCTGTGGATGCTATGCGTTTGACCAAATCAATGGTAGAAAAGGGGAATCCCAATTCCATTACTGATGCCGGAGTTGGTGCATTATGTGCGAGAGTGGCCGTTTCAGGTGCATTTATGAATGTCAAAATCAATTGTGCTTCTTATGATGACAAGGCGTATGTGAAAGATATCATATCAAAAGGAGGTGGTTTGGAAGCATTAGCCATACAAATGGAAAAAGAGGTAATCCAACTTGTTGAAAAGGCGATAGGCTGAAAGTCGAAATAAATACATTTCACAACCAATAGTATGAACAAGCCCTCGGCCCTTCAGCGGTTTTATTTTTCATTTCCTGTTCAACTGGTCGTGATGCATTTAAAAAAGAACCATCTCATGATGGGTCTTTGGTTACTGTTGATTGGATTTGTCACCCAGGGAATATCCAGGAGATTCGGGATTCCTTATCTATTTTTAGATCCGGAATATTTGGGGGATGTTGATTGGTTGTCTTTTTTTATTACCGGCATTGGATGCGGATTATTCATTATGGCATTTAATATTTCAAGCTATATCTTGAATAGTTTCAGATTTCCATTTTTAGCTAGTTTATCTAAACCATTCCAAAAATACACCATTAACAACTTCATCATCCCAGTTGTATTTCTACTCATCTATCTTTTTGAAATAGCACTTTTCCAATACGAACAACAGCTAGTTGACCTTGGCAACATCACCTTAGAAGTTGTTTCTTTCCTTGCAGGCTTAATTATAGTTGTGCAACTTGTTCTAAAATACTTCCTTTTAACCAACAAGGATATTCATAAGCTTTTTGGGGTGAGGCATAGCGACCACGAGCATTTTGATGAACGATATGAGGCGGCATTGAATACGGAATTGATGCCGGGAAAGTCGAGGAAAACCGAAGTCAGTGAAAAGCAATGGAAGGTACTCACCTATCTATCAAATCCTATCCGAATACGACTTGTAAGAGATACATCCCACTACAAGCAGTTCATGCTTCAATCTGTGTTCAGACAGAACCACATGAATGCAGCTTTCATGGAAATGATTACCATTGGTGTATTCATCCTTCTCGGATTGTTTAGAGATTACGAGGCATTTCAGATTCCAGCAGCAGCAAGTCTTTTTCTACTTTTTTCCATGTTGATGATGGTTTCCGGAGTAATTCGGTTTTGGGCCAAAGCATGGTCTACTTCTGCAATCATAGCAGGTTTCATTTTTATAAATTTCCTATCTGGGCTGGATCTATTCAATCCCGAACGCCGAATGTTTGGCTTGGACTACAATCAAAAGCCTTCATCCTATTCAATTGATGGAATGCAACAAATCGCCAATGATTCACTGCTTGCAACGGATATGGCTTCAACCATTTCGATGTTGGAAAAATGGAAAGCCGAACAACTTAAAAACGGCGTTCAAAAGCCAAAACTAGGCGTCATGGCAGTAAGCGGTGGTGGATTGAGGGCATCCATGTTTACTTTCATGACGATTTATGCTGCTGATAGTGCAACGGGTGGTGCATTTTTTGATCAAACCAGACTGATCACTGGTTCATCAGGAGGTATGATAGCCGCTTGTTATTACCGTTCTCTGAAATTGGAAGATAATACCATTGAAAAAACCAAATCCATTTCAAATATTTCCAGTGACCTGCTCAACAGTACAACTTTCAGTTTAATTGTAAGTGATTTGTTCCTCAACATTCAGCGCGAAACTTATAGAGAAAATGATTACTTCAAGGACCGTGGTTATGCATTTGAGAGAAAGCTGAACAGAAACCTTGACAATATTTTTGAAAAACCCTTATCCTATTTCAAATTACCGGAGCAGCAAGCCAAAATCCCAATGGTCATAATCAGTCCGACTATCATTAATGATGGAAGAACACTCTATGTCTCCCCCATTGGAATTTCATACATGATTACAAGACCTTCGAACCAAGTCAATGGCCATGAACCCTTACCCGATGGAATCGAGTATTCCAGGTTCTTTAAAAACCACCATCCAGAAGATACCCGATTCTCGGATTTACTTAGGGCCAATGCCACTTTCCCTTATATCATGCCGGCAGTTTCACTGCCCACAGAGCCTATAATTAATATCATGGATGCTGGTATCAGGGATAACTATGGGATTCGAAATGCAACAAGGTTCCTTTTTGTTTTCCGGGAGTGGATTCAGCAAAATACATCCGGAGTTGTTCTCGTCCAAATAAGAGACAACCATAAAAAAACAAATCTAGATAATAAAAACAGCCAGTCTATAGCCTATCGCATTCTGTCTCCATTGCAAAACCTATCAGGAAACTTCTTATTGATGCAAGATTACTCACAGGATGAACAACTACAATACATTTCGGATTTCCTGGATTGTCCGTTCGACTATGTAAAATTCGAAGTGCCTTTAATGGATGAGAAAATAGCACTGTCATGGCATTTGACGGAGAAAGAGAAGCGAACCGTTGCTAAGTCTGTTTATTCAAAACAAAATCAAGAAGAACTCAAACGACTTCAGAAGCTATTTAAATATTAAAATGCTTCAGTAACGGACCAAATCCAGTAGCTGGTCCTTGAACCTGTCCTTTGGAAGAAAATTCCATTCAAGAGTGGATGACATAGGAACTGGTGTATCAAGACTTGCTGACCGCACAACAGGAGCATCCAGATGATTAAAGCAGGTTTCTGCGATCACAGCAGCTATTTCAGCTCCTACTCCACCAGTATAGGTGTCTTCGTGAAGAATAATCACCTTACCTGTTTTCTTTACGCTATTGACCACTGCTTCTTTATCCCAAGGAAGAAGCGATCTAAGATCTACAAGATCGGCACTGATTTCAGGATGGCTTTCTAATATCTCAAGAGCCCAATGCACGCCTAATCCGTAGGAGACGATTGTAACATCATCACCTTGACGAACCAAACGAGCTTTACCAATTTCAGTTGTATAGTAATCATCAGGAACCAATCCGCTCACCGAGCGATATAAAGCTTTGTGCTCAAAGTACATTACTGGGTTTGGATCGTTAATGGATTCGTTCAGCAAACCCTTGGCATCCTCCGGGAAGGCGGGATAGACGATTTTCAACCCTGGCACATGGAAAAACCATGCTTCATTGGATTGAGAGTGAAACGGACCGGCTCCAACGCCAGCTCCAGTAGGCATTCGGACAACTACATCGGCATGTTGCCCCCAACGATAGTGGGTTTTTGCCAAATTGTTGACGATTTGATTGAAGCCGCATGTAACAAAATCGGCAAATTGCATTTCAACAATCGACTTCATCCCATTTATCGACAAACCCAATCCAGCTCCAACAATAGCGCTTTCACAAAGTGGTGTGTTGCGTACCCTTCCTTTACCGAATTCATCCACAAATCCCAATGTGGCTTTGAAAACACCGCCGTACTCAGCTACATCTTGTCCCATGATGACCAAGTTGGGATGTCTCCTCATGGATTCTCGCATTGCATCTGTAATGGCATCTAGATAGCGCTTCTCTGAAGTTGAAGTGGAAAGTGGTTTAAAACTTGTGAAATCATGTTTGGCGTACATATCCTCGAGTTCGAGATATGTACTAGGTGCCGGTTCGGTTTCTGCAAATGCTATTTCAAGTCCCGTCTCTATTTCGGACTTAATGGATTCTCTAATCTCTGCGATTTTCTTTTCGTCGAGCAATTTTTCTTCAAAAAGATATTTCTCGAAATTCTCAACCGGATCTTTACGACCCCACTCATCGAATAGATGCTGAGGCACATATTTGGTTCCAGAAGCCTCCTCATGTCCTCGCATCCGGAAAGTAAGACATTCAAGCAATACGGGTCGTGAATCCGACTTCATTTTCTCTCGAATTGAAGAAACAGCATGATAAACTTCGAGAATATTATTGCCATCTACCTGAACACCTTCCATACCGTAGCCGATGGCTTTGTCAACAAACTGCTTGCACCGGAATTGTTCATTTGATGGTGTAGATAACCCGTAGCCGTTATTCTCAACGATGAAAATCACAGGCAAGTCCCATACCGATGCGACATTTATGCTTTCATGAAAATCGCCTTCACTGGCACCACCATCACCCGAAAAAACGGCTGTGATTTTGGAATTTGATTTCAGCTTGTTGGCAAGTGCTATACCATCGGCAACGCCCAATTGTGGACCGAGGTGTGAAATCATTCCGATAATGTGATAATCCTGTGTACCAAAATGAAAAGAACGATCTCTGCTCTTGGTAAATCCTCCTGGCTTGCCTTGAAACTGTGAGAACAAACGATGAAGCGGAATTTCCCTCACCGTAAAAATACCGAGATTGCGGTGCATGGGCAGGATATACTCATCATCCTCCATTGCCAATGCGGTACCAACAGAAATTGCCTCCTGTCCTATTCCGGAAAACCACTTGGCAATCTTACCTTGTCGCAATAAAACAAGCATTTTCTCTTCGATCATCCGGGGCTTAAGAATGGCCCGGTAAATTCGAATCAGTTGCTCGTCGGATAAATTCTTACGGTCGTATAACATGACAAGGCTTCAATAACCATGCAAAGTTATTGAAATCCAGCTAAATTTGCCTATTAATCGGCTCAACACCATGTGGCAGAACATTCTGGTTATCACCATACTGATGGCATCCTTGGCTTTTCTTATCAAAAGGTTTTTTTTAAAAAGCCGTAATAAAAAAGGTTGTGATGGATGTGGATAGACCTCAATCTATTTTCACTAACCTCAACACAGTTTCAGCGCCCGACATCCTTAGGTAATATACACCATTAGCCAACCCTCGAATATCGAATTCGCGCCTGTGTTTGCCTTGATAGTAGAACCCTTCCAATAAAGTTTCAATTTTCTTGCCTGTGGCGTCCATTAAGTCGATAGTAATATTTCCGGCGGTGGAAATTCCAAAGTCGATAATAGCATTACCGCTTGCAGGATTTGGATAAAGCAATTGAAGACCTTGAAGGGCATTTTCAACGCTCGGAGATACCGAGTTAATGGTGTTGTATTTGTCTTGGGCGGCTACAGCTGCTCCCTGAATTGTAGCGAGATCGTCGCCTGCAATCAGGGCAAATGCCACCTTGATAGAGTCTCCTGAGAGAATGGCTTTAGGACCATTTGATAGAGTCATGGAAACATCATTACCTGAGCCAGACTGCCCTGCTTGAGGTCGAGATGTAGTGAGAGTAGTATGTTTTTCAACTTTTGTGAATCCATCATAAATGTTTACTGAACCATTTGCGCCATTGTTCTCCAATGCATACATGTTAGTTGTGCCTGAGCTAAGAGACTTGATAGCGGCGTAGATAGTTGGTGAACCCGTATTGAAACAGTAGCCTAGTGAATTCACCACATCAAAATCGGCTCGATTGTCAACGACATTACCAATATCCCAATCGGCATAAATTCCAGTAAATAGGTTTTGGATGGGATTGGGGCCGCTATTTTTAACCACATATTCCACAATCACATATTTTGCATCCATGACGCTACTCCATGCGAAGGTGTTTTGCCTTACTTCAACATCAATCTTGTTTGTTGTGGCTCCATCATCACTAAATACGCTTTCTAGATCAAAATCAGATTCGATGGATGGAATCACTTTCCTTACATTAATCAATGATATGAAGTCATTGGATAATTGCGATGTGGGTGCGCCAAAGATCTGATCACACACCTTAGATGTGTCGGTTGAAAGGATTAATCCGGATTCATACAGAAATGAATTGCCATCATTGTAGGTAAAACCAACTCCCTGGCTTTGTGCTGCATTGTATCCAATACGACTTTTGCTGGTGATGGTAGTACCAACATCATTCACTAAAACATTGATATAATCTACATTTACAACCAGTTCAAAAGTTTGCCAGTCGGAGTAGGTTCCATCCGAAAAATCGAGACGGAAGGTGACTTTTGTATTGAAAGGAACAGACGGATCTATTACAGCCTTAAAAGAGTTGTTTGTATTGGAATATGAGGCCAGGGTGGACATAGAACCCGGATTAATATTTCCACTGATGATGTTGATTCCAGCATTGTTGGATGATAGGCTAACATTCAGATTCTGTAATGGTGCTAAATAGTTTTTCAAATCAACAATCAATTCCAAGGTATCGTTTCCTACAAAAGCCTCATCGTTATTGTCGGTTACATTCAGGCTCTCCATCCTAACTGATTTTGGAGCTTCAGTAAGGGCCCGATACATGTTCAACCTACCCTTTCCTAGTTTATACTGATAATTTGTATTGCCAGGAATCGCATAAATATCATCTGCGGTTGAGCGTAGTTGCTCAGCAATCTGTCCTGGAGTATAGCTGGGGAATTGAGTTTTAATCAACGCGGCAGCGGCAGCAACTATAGGTGATGCAAAAGATGTACCAGAGGAGAATGAGTAGTTATTATCGAAGATGGTTGAATAAACCGCTTCGCCGGGGGCGCACAAATCAATGGCTGTCCCATAA
>JBKCHO010000041.1:0-7760 GCA_046302815.1 Bacteroidota bacterium
ATTATTAGGATTTATCGAATACAAAAATGCCCTAATCATTCTAAGTAACGCGTTAGAAAATCACTTTCCGATACAAAAAGTATTCAGTATTGGTATTCAGTTTGTTGTGTTTTCGGGGTACAAATGGGGTACAAATTAAGAGTGTTTTTGTTGTATTGGCCTCAAAATAGTGCCTTTTTCAAAATAGCTTCAATACTGTTCAGCTGTTCAGGTTGGAGGCTCTCAATGGCCTGCTGGCTCAATATCGTGTTGTTTATCTGAATATAGTTGTTTTGGTGCTGTACAGTCGCTTTGGTGCTCTGTTGCCCGTTATTCAATAGCCCAATGATATTGAAATAAAGTTTTGCGGCTGAAGTGTCGCCATTTATCGCATAACGGTAAACCATTGCAAGCACCCGTGTAGCCATAAACCTGAACTGTTCCATTTGCTCCAAGTGGTGAGGGTGCTGGTGGTATTCCTTAAGGTGCTTGTGTACGGTCTGCCTGCTCAATTCAGCCTTGTTTGAAATCTCTGTTTTGCTGGGCATACGGTTGTATTCCTGTAACAGGGTTGAAATAGCCCACATTATTTTGTTGTGGTTGGTTTCCCAAAGTTGGTTTTTGGTGGCCTCGCTGGTTATGGGTTCAATTTTCCTTAAAAAACGGTCACGGTCAGCCCCTTTGAGGCTGTTCACCTTTTCGGTCAGCAATTCATTCAAATAGTCGTTTTCGGCCTTTGTAAGCCCCTCAATATCGCTTTGGTTAATCTGTTTAAGTGAAAACAGCTTTTCAATTTTCTGCTGGCTTTTAGTCAACCTTTGTAAACCTTTTTTTTGCTTCATTTTATTAAGTGTTGGCTGTCAATATCGCTTTAAGTTCTTTAAGTCTGTGGAGGTATGGCAAAAAGGCTCGTTTGCTGTTGTTCGCTTTCACATTGGCAAAATGGCTTTCAATGAATAGGGAACAGTTCAAAATAGTGGAGCACCCGTTCAACCTTATTGGCTGGGTTGGTAGTTCTTTTCTCGAAAAGTAGTTTTCAAGTTCTGAAATATCCAGCTCCCAATTTTCGGGCAAAGGCTTCGGAGCTCGTTCAAGGGGTTCAATTACTGTTTGTCTTTGGGGTGAAAAAAATGTTCTTTTTGGTGCTTCACTTTGTTCACCTGCTTCACTCCTTATGGGTTCAGGGGTTAGGAGGTCGTGGGGTTTCCGTGCCCTCCTGAATAGCCTCCAATCCTGTTTTATCAAATAGTCGGCAAGGTCAAGCCCCTCGCCCTTGTCGTGCTCAGGTGCTTTTTGCTCCAGCAATTCCGAAAAAACAAACTTGGTCTTTGGAAGTAGTTTTTCAAACTCTTTGGCTTTGGCCTGCCATTCTTTGAAGGTCGTGCCGTTTTTAGATAGGTCAGGAAAAACATAAACAAAACGCCCTTCCAATGCTTTCAGCTTTTCGAAACTGAAACTGCTCTTATTGTAAACAGCTAACCAAACAAGGCTGTCAGGCGTTTCGGGGAGGCCGAAATAAAGCGTTCCATAAATAGCCGTTTTGGGTGCTTCAACCAATGCAATCGGGTTGCTCGGAAACTTGCTCAATAAGTGTTCGCCAAACAAACAGGAAACCTTTTTTGATTGCTGGTTGTACGCTTGTAACCATTCAGGCAATTGTTCGCCACTTTGTTTGAGGCTTTGCTCAACAATGGAGTGTAGGAAAGTAGTTCCCGTTGTATGGTTGTCTTGGTCAAATTGTTTAACCTGTACCGCCCTCACATTTCCCGAAGTGTCAATGTAAGGGAAGGTAACAGCTCCACTTTTGTAACCGCTTTCAATTGTTCCCAATCTGTAAAGCTCCACGACCTTAGTAACCTCCAGCACCTCAAAGGGGAACTGCACCCTATTGAATAGGTTTTGAATGAAATTGTTTTTCTCGTAAAGCTCAGGCCTTAATGTTGCCGTGAAGGTGCTGAAATCAATATAAACTGTTTCCTGTGTAGGTTGGGGCGGTTTGGGGTTTTGTGGAATGAAGGTGTTGCTGTGGGCTTTAATGTATTTCAATGAACCGCTGTCAAATTTCACCTGTAACGGGGTACGCTGTTTCCCTTTTTTGTCAGTCAAAAAGTATTCAGTAACAAAAAGCCCAGCTTTGGCATACTCCAATACAGCCACCTTTGGAAAGTATTGTTCCCTGCCGTTCTGCTTCACCCAAACCGATTTTTCGTTCACCTCTTTAAGTTCGTCAAAGGGTACGAAGTAACAAGGCGTTCCGCTTGGTGGCTTTTCGTGATAGCCACATTTTTCCTCACGGTCACAACGCCCGTAAATCTCAGGCAGTAGCTCGCCCGTTTGGTCAATGTACCGTACAAAGGTTTTTTTAAAACTAAAACATTGTGGGCAAATTTCCTTTTTGCCCGATTTAACCAAGTGTGGGTATTGTGTGGCCAATTAGTGAAGCAAGTGAAGTAAGTGAAGTTTAATAAACATCATTTTTTTTGGGCGTAAACAACAGTTCCGTTATTCATTCGCTTGGTTTCGTAATTGCACGCCCGTAGCCTGCTGGCGAAGTTTTTAAGGTTCAGCCACCTGTACCCCCCTTCATTACAGTATGCTTGGTAAGACTTGAAAAGGTCTTTTAAAAATTCATAATGCCCCTCTGAGGTTGAGGGTGTGTAATGGTTTTCAATAAGGAACTGTTGAACCGTGTCACTTTCAATCCTGAATTGCTCAACCGCTTGTTGTATCTTTTGGCTTTGGGTGAAGTTCTTTTGCTTAAGTAACGGTTCAAGGCCAATTTTGAGCACCCAATTGAATATACCTGAAAGCTCTTTTTCAATTATTTTTTTATGCAAAGTTTTATCCTGTTCGCCTTCGGGTATTGTAACCTCAAAAGGAACAATCAAAAATCGCCTGAAAAACGCTGTTGAGTGTTCAATATCTTTGGGAAGCTCGTTTGAGTTGAAAATAAGTTTTGCCCCGTTGGTGACAAGAAAAGGCTTCCCATAAGGCAAGCGGGCTTCATAAGGTTCGCCCGAAGCCATTTTCTTAAATATATCCGTTTCCAGCTTACCGTTTATTTCGCTTGCATAGTTCACCAGCTTATTGGGGAGCATAGCCCTGTGATAGTCGCTCGTTGACAGGCTGTGAAGGGAGTAATTGCTCATATTTTCTTCACCCAGCAATGCTTTCACAATCTCAAAAAAAACGCTTTTCCCGTTTGCACCTCCACCGTACAAAAGCAATACCTTTTCTAATTTTAAGTCGCTTGTTTTGGTGAATACATATCCAAGATATTCAGCCAATACTTTTTGAAGCTCTTTGTCGGGAAGCACCCTATCCAAATACTTTTGAAACAATGGGGCTTCGGACTTTGGGTTGTAATCAAAATTAAGTTGATATGTTAAGAAGTCTGAACGGTCAAATGGCCTCAACCTGTTTCCCTGCTGGCCAATCTCATAAGTTCCGTTTTTCAGATTAACCAAAACCGTTGAACCTTCGCTCTCGGGTTTTGACAAATGGGCGGTTGAAAGGAATTGTTTGAATAGCTTTTCCCTGAAGTCACAATACCGTGCTTCGAAAACAGGAACGCCCATTTTTTCAGCGGCTTCACCCAAAAACATTTGCAAGTTGTCACGGTCAAGCTCGTTCCAATATTGGCCGTTGTATAAATAAATAAAATCGTGGTTTTTGCATAGCCCCCAGCTGTTTTTCTTTGCCAGCTCCAGCACATTTTCAATTGACAATATCAAATAGTGCTTGTTATTTAACTTGAAATTGTCAGCTCCCTTTGGGTTGGCCAATGCCACGAAATCCAATACCTTCACTTGCTCAATCAATTGGTGCAGCACCGCTTTGTGTGGTGTAGTGTCAGTAATGTTTTTCAAGCCCTCCAAATGGTTCAGAAAAGTGGAGGGGTTGTTCAGGTCGTCAAATACAGGGCTTATTTGCATATCAAAAAGGCATTTTATCTTGTTGGGTAGGTTTTTTCCACCAAGTCTGTTTTCCCCAATGCTCCTTTACTTCGCTTAGTAAATCAATATGGTCGTCAATACTTAAAAAGTATGTTAATACACGATGCAAAACAAAGTCGTTGAATTGCGTTTTTGTTATTTCAATCCATTCGCCTTGTTTGTTGTTGTAAAAAACAGGTATCATATCATTTCTTAAAACGGAATTTAAGATATGCTTTAAGTCTATTTCGTCATCAAGCTCCAAGTATTCAGGATATTCATTTATTAAATCATTGAGCTTGTCGTGAAGTGGTTTGTTGTGGATTTTCTTTTTCATTTGATTTTGGTTTTTAAATAGGTTTCAGCTTCATTTGATAGTTCCGCTAAAGTCTTTTTTCTGCCTTGTTTCAGCCAGCTGTCAATTTCAGATTTCAGGAAACGGAGCTTTTTACCGCCTTTATGCACGGGAATAGTGCCAGCGTTCACCCAGCCGTAAACAGTCTGTTTTGTCGGCTTGTCAGGGTGGTATTGACAAAGTTCATTGAGATCAAACCAGCAATCCGTTTCAGCTGGTTTTTCGTGGCCTTTTTCCAATAAAAGCCTTTTGATTTCGCTTACCTCATTGGTGAGGTTGCTGAACGCTGTGGGTAGCGTTTCAAGTGTTAATTTTTCCATTTGCTACAAGTTTTAGTAAACTGATAGCAAACATATATTAAGGCTTGGCCTCAGAAAAGAAAACCGTAATATTAGTATGTTGCAGTAATACTTTCGTAACCTTACTTACTAAAATTGGAACTTACGCCCTTAGTAGTAAACCCCTCAAAGTAATCGCCCAATAGTCCAGCGTATTCTGTTGCTTTGCCGTGTGGGTGGCCTGCTTTTTCGTAGTATTCGTGAAATATCTTTACTATTTGCCCTTTTGTTCGACCTGTTATTTTGAATTGTTTTTTTGGTTTTTGCTTATGCTCAAAGGCGGCTTTCAAATACTTTATCATTTCAGCTTCGGTAAGCAGTTTTTTATCTACAAGGTTAGTTTTGAAATATTGGTAAACCTCACTTTCGGGAACTCGGTCAAAGTTGTTTTTGAAATCCATTTCAAGGCTAAGCCCCTTCAAGTATTCCAATAGTTCGCATTGTGCAAAATGCAATTGTATATCGCCCACCTTAGGACTTAGGTTCTGCTCAAACTTGATTTTCTCTTTTTCCAAATAAGTGGTTTCAATTTTGTGAAACTCCTTAAGGTTGCCATTTGGAAACATTTTATAGTAGTGGCTTTTTGCAAGTTCGTAGCGTGTCTGCAAACTTCCATTTATGTAAATTTCAAAGTCGGTTTGCTCTTTGGTCTGCTTACTTTTCATATAAATTCAATTTTGATTTTGTTAGCCGCTTCCCTTTTGGTTTGGTCAATCACTTTGCCGTAAATCTGTGTTGTTTTCAATTCACGGTGGCCAAGCATTTTTGAAACGGTGTAAATATCCGTTCCGCTGGCAAGTTGTAAGGTGGCGAAGGTGTGCCTGAAACAATGGAAAGTTATTTTTTTGGATATTCCTGAAGCCCCGATCCATTGGTGCAAATGCCTGTTGCCGTATGCTGAATAAGTAAGCCCCTCAAAGATTTTGTCTTTTGGTTCTTTTGGTTCACCAAGCAAGCTGTAAGCCTGTTCGGATATTGGTAGTACTTCAGCCCCTTTGGTTTTTTGTTGTGTGAATTGTATTGAATAACCTGTTTCAATACTATACTGTATTTCACCCCAAACAAGTTTTTGAATATCTGAAAACCTCAATCCTGTAAGTGCTGAAAACAATGCCGCTTTTTTCAATATTGGGTTGTTGCAGTCTGTTTTTGCCAAGCTGTTAAGTTCTTCAAGTGTCAAAAAGTTCCTGTGTGTTTCGGCCTGCTTGATTGTTTCAATATTGGCGTTTAGGTTCGTTGACAGGAAACCTTCTTTGTGTGCCTGCTTTAAAGCGGCTTTCAGCTTATTGAAATAGGAAACCGCTGAATTTTGTGAAAGTCTGCTTGTGTTACTCTTATTGCTTTTGGTGGTAAGTAGGTATTCCCTGAAATCATTACAAAACTTTTCGTTGAGGTCGGCAAACTTCAGCTTCCCTTTGGTAAATGTTTCCAAGTACCTGTAAGCTGAAACCCAATTGTCGTGATTGCTGGCCTTCCTTTTATCGGTCAGCTTTTTGAAATACTCAACAAAGTTCTGCTGGCTCTTTTCCCTTGCCTTCAGCCTTTCCTTTTCAAAGGCGGTGTAAATCTCAGGTTTGTTCAAGTCGTTTTCTCTCTTTTGCCGTATCATTTCGGCAAGTCTTAACTGCTCTTTGTTGTGGTTTTTGTCAATCGGGTTTTTGGCATTTTCAAATAGGTATATTCCTAAAAACTCCCTTCGGGTTGGTTCGCCTGTTTCGGAGTGTGGAATAGGTGGGTAAAAATCCAAGTAGAGGCTTTGCCTTTTTCCTGAAATCGCTTTTTTTCTTAGTTTAACTTTTACTGCCATTGTCTTTTAAGCTGTGTGTTTTAATTCAAATATTTTATCAATTGCCGTTTTGGGAACATAAGCAAACCAGCCTTTCCTTACTTTGGGTATGCTATTCCTTTTGATTAGCTCCCATAATGCCTTGTCTGAAATCCCGTATTTTTCCCTTACTTCTTTAGTGGTATAGCAGTCTGAAAAATTCAATTCCTTTTTTGGCTTTTTTGTAATGATAGGGGAGGGGAGTGGCTGTTCAAAAAGTTTTTCAATATTGGAACGCTTCACCCTTGTAATTCTTTGCCCGAAGTTCACGGCATAAATTGTTCCCTCTGAAATTTGTCTGTACGCTGAACGCAAAGAGCAGTTGAGCAGTTGGGCGACCTCCCTAACAGTCAAGTATTCTTTTGCGTTGAGCTGTTCAATTTGGTGGTTCTTTGTTTTCCGTGTCTGCTGGTTGCTTGCTTCAATCTTTTCAGACTTCAGCTTGTCTTTATATGATTGGCTGTTGCACCTCTTTGAACAGTACATCGTGGTGGTGGTTCGGGCGGTGAAATCCGTTCCACAATGCTGGCAAATACGCTGTACCCTAATATTCGAAGCCATAAGATTACTTAAGTGTAATTAAGTGTCGTTAAGTGCCAATAAGTGCCAAATTTTAGGGGCAATTAACCCCTGAATTTTGTACCTCGCCTTTGAGGTACAACGAAGGTACAAATATTCCCAAAAGAAAAGGGGAACAAACCGCCAACAAACAAATAAGATAAATTATTTAATAGTCCTGAAAAATAGGACTTTATGCCCTTTTATTACTTTTTTGATATTGGGTTGTTTTGCTCGGTTACTTTCCGATACAAAATATATTCAGCATTGATATTCAGATAAATACACTTTCGGGGTACAAATAGGGTACAAAATCCAACGATTGTTTGTAGTTATGGGTAAAATTGATAAGTTTACAAAGTCAACAGATTTTAGATTTATTTGATAATAACAAATGAGCAAGGTACTAAGGATTATTAAATCATATTTCTTACAGTTCTTATTGGGAGCTTTAGCTCTTATTTCATATATTCAGGTTGAGCAATTAGGTCGTATGCAATTTTCTGATAATGGGGAATATTTTAAGACTATAGATTTTAATCATACAGGTGAAACAGTTGGGACTTCTGTTGCGGTTTCAACTGGGTACAATGGTGGTGCTATTGCAATGGGCTTGATTTGCTCTGTTTGTATTGTAATGATTGTTTGGATTGAAATAAGGAAAACCAGCAATTAAGAGTTTTATACTTGCTGATTTATTCATTTTAATTAAGTGCTTTTTCGAGCTTTGTCAATGCTGTTTTCAATATGGCTTCAATTCTATTCAATTG
>JBKCHO010000042.1:0-2633 GCA_046302815.1 Bacteroidota bacterium
TGCTAAGTCATTGGCCTTTGCATCGTAGGCTGCCTTGTCTTTCCAAGTGTCTCTTGGGTTCAGAATTTGATCTGGAACATTGGGACAAGTCTTTGGAAAACGAAGTCCGAAAACAGTTAGAGTGTCGTATTCTACATGATCTAGGTCGCCGTTCAATGCCGCAGTAATCAGAGCACGGGTATAGGGAAGTTTAATTCGTGATCCAATACCGTATGAACCTCCTGACCAACCTGTATTTACGAGCCAAACCTTTGCGCCGCTTTCTTTAAGTTTCTTTCCGAGCAATTCTGCGTATTTGGCGGGATGTAGTGGCAAGAATGCTTTTCCAAAACAGGCGGAGAAGGTGGTGGTAGGTTCAGTAATACCAACTTCAGTTCCGGCAACTTTAGCTGTATATCCCGAAATGAAATGATACATGGCTTGTCCAGAATCCAATCTGGAAATAGGAGGAAGCACACCGAAGGCATCGGCAGTTAAAAAGAAGATATTGCTTGGAGCCTTGCCCGTGGAGACCACTTTGGCATTATCGATGAAGTTAACAGGGTAAGCAACCCGTGTATTTTCCGTTTTGGAAGTGCTATCGTAATCTACAGTGGTTGTTCCCTCAAAAAAGTCAATGTTCTCCAACATCGATCCAAATTTGATCGCGTTAAAAATTTGAGGCTCTTTCTCGGCAGTCAAATTAATACATTTTGCATAACAGCCCCCCTCAAAATTAAATACAGAATTGTCGGCCCAGCCATGTTCGTCGTCACCAATAAGCGCCCTGTTCGGATCGGCTGAGAGGGTAGTTTTTCCTGTCCCGGAAAGTCCAAAGAATATAGCTACATCTCCATTAGCTCCTTCATTGGCGGAGCAGTGCATAGACAGAGCATTTCTATGATGAGGTAAAACATAATTCAGAACAGAGAAAATACCCTTTTTGATTTCACCAGTATAACCAGTACCGCCTATGAGTATGATCTTTTTGGTGAAATTTATTACCGCAAAGTTGTGTTGTCTTGTGCCATCAATTTCAGGAACGGCCATGAAGCCAGGCGCCGAAATGACAGTCCACTCCGGTTCGAAATGGAGTATTTCGTCTCGGGTGGGTCGGAGGAATAAGTTATTAGCAAAAAGATTTTGCCAAGGCATTTCTGTTACAACGCGCACATTAAGCCTGTACTCAGGATCTGCACAAGCATAACAATCCCTGACATATACTTCGCGACCTGTTAAATAAGCCGTAACTCGACTGTAGAGATGGTCGAACTTCGATGGATCGAATTTAATATTGATATCACCCCACCAAACATTCTTTTCAGTTTCAGAGTCACAAACTATGAATTTGTCTTTAGGTGATCTTCCGGTGAATTCTCCGGTATCCACAGCCAATGCTCCAGTGTCGGTCAGTTGACCTTCACCCCTCATGATAGTTTCCTCTATGAGTTCCGAAGGTGCAAGATTCCAATATGCAGCGGACACGTTTTTCAATCCCAAATTGGCAACCGAGGCGCCCGTGGCTTTGATTCCGAATTCGTTCATTTTTGGTGATTTAGTTTCAGTTTGCAAAGTTACGCAAAATCAAAATGCACAAATTGGTAATCATCTTTTGTGTGTACATTTCTGATTTTCAGCAAATTGAACCAGCTGGCTGCCTCCAATTGCTGACCTTAATTCGGTAATTAATTCGGATTGTTGGATGGAGCTTAAAGTCTTAAGTTGGAAACAGTAATCTACTTCCCCTTCTCTTCCCCATGGAACTTGCTCAAAATCAATTTTTTGACCCAATCTCGATTCCCATTTAATTAAAACATTGTCCATAGCGGCCTTTGATTTGAAATCGGGTCCCTCACCTATGGAAATAAAAGATACAATCAACCTGAACGACTCATCTTGGTTATTGACAGGTGATTCATCGTGAATGGTTTCGCTCTGCGCTTTTGAAAGGTCCATTACCGGTTTGTTTTCAGTGTTTTCATTGTTGATTTTACTTTGTGATGTTTTACATCCCCAAAGACTAAAACTAGTTAGGATCAATACAATGAGGGTTGCTTTTTTTAATTTGTTCATTTTTCTATTTGTTGATTAAACCTGAATGTTTTTACACTTAGACCCATTAAAATCCATCCTATTATCATCATGATACCCCCGATTGGAGTAATTGGACCCAAAACAACCAACCAATCAGCATGCCATAAATGCCGGGTTACCAAAAGGTAAATCGAAAATGAGAAAAACAATTTACCCATCCACAACATGGAAAGTCCCCAATTCAGTTTTTTTCTATCAACAAAGTCCTTCTTTAATCCCAATATCGCGGCTAGTATGATCACAATGCAATGTATGAAGTGGTATTGGGAGGCTATTTTGAATGCATCGATTTGGACATCATCCAATACATTTTTCAAGGCATGTGCTCCCAAAGCTCCCAACGACACTGCCAAAGCTCCCGATAAACAGGCCCATTTTATGTGGTTTAGGGGTGTTTTTTCGTTCATCGTCCGGAGTTGATATACTCGTTTAATTCCTCAATGGATGATTCAAAAGTAAAGGCGTCATTTATTTTGTAGTAATTGGATATATCATAGGTTCTGGTGTAAGCATACTTGGCAAATTCAAGCTTGTTTTCTTCAAAAGTGAATAACGAAACC
>JBKCHO010000043.1:0-2462 GCA_046302815.1 Bacteroidota bacterium
ACCTTTGGAAACTCCAATCATGTTTATAAAAATCAAAACAATGTTTGAGAGCACCAATAAGTTTCCAATTAAAACGGCTAATCGGTTTGGTGTTATACCCCATTCTGAAATTCTGAAAAGTATGGCGGTTAATGCTATAGAGTTAATGATAATGGTTGTAGCAACCAGTAAAAGCAGAACCCAATGCCCCAATAAGTTATTTTGTCTGCTATTTGAATCGGTTGATGCAAACAAAACCAATGCCATTACTGCAATCAATAGCAGATTAAATACGATTAAAAAGTCACGATCCGTATAAGGGTCCTGGCCTGTGGCAACCATTAGTGTTAGATAGGCTAACAAGGCTATTAGTGCGAGCGGCGAAAATATTTTGGCAATAACTGGCGAAATTTTATTAACCAATGACGGATTGCTTCTAACTAAGTAGGTGCTGATGATAGGCGAGGCTGCTAGACCGCAAATAACAATGTATTGGACATAGAATGTGGTTATGTTGATGTTTACAAGGCTGAAAAGAGCCAATGTCAATCCAGTGAACAGTCCGCCTGACAGTAGCAGAAGGATATTCATAATGACTAAATCCCCATTGAATCGAAGGAAGGCTATTCTGTCGTCATGATTTCTCAAATCACATTTGCCAAATGCAAATCCTGCAAGGGTCCATGTAAATAATGGCAGATGAATGCATGCCAAAACATAGGTGTCACTTTCATCATCCATTGGCAGCAGGTTGATATAAATACAAGCAATCAGCATTAAAAGTGCGAGTGGCCACCATCTTTGTATAGGTGTTCTGTTTTTCCAAATAAAATAACCGGCAATAAATGGAAATGCTATGAACGAAAAATTGCAAGCATAGTAGTATTCCTCAATCATTCCAATCCAGCCTGGAATTTTAGCCAATGCTCCTGCAATAAGTGATGAAATAACGACAAATACTATGTCGGAGCTTCTGAATTTGCTAGCTTCAGTTGTTGCATCGTAATTCAACCTTTCATGCCATGCTTGTATAATAGGATGAGACTCGTATGAGATACGCACAATCTCAAAAGCAGATTCGAACGCCGATTTGTTTTCTCGGTAGAGCTTTTCCAACTCTTTTGGTTGATCTAGGTTGTTGACAATTTCCGATTTCATATCCATGGAAATAAAGATAAAAAAGATTGTCAAAAAAAGAAGTCTTGAAAAGATGTTTACTACTGCTGCAAGGGTCAATTCCCTTTAAAAAGCCTGATAGATTTTTTCAATCCATCACCCAGCTGTGCCACCTCTTCAAAAGTATTATAAAACATAAACGAGGCCCGAATGGTGCCTGGGATCTTGAACCGATGCATTACAGGTTCGGTACAATGGTGACCAGTCCTAACGGCGATCCCTAAGGTATCAAGATACATGCCCACATCCATGGCATTTACACCATCCACAACAAATGAAACTACAGCCGACTTATCCGGTGCAGTTCCGATGATTCGAACATGCTCCATTTCATTAAACATGTCAGTTGTCAATCGAAGCAGTGCTAGTTCGTGTATATGAGCCCCTTCTCTGTTTATGCTACTCAGGTATGAGATGGCTTGACCTAAGCCAATGACTCCCGAAACATGCGGCGTACCTGCTTCGAATTTGTATGGCAGGTCGTTGTATGTGGTTTTTTCAAAACTGACGGATTTGATCATGTCTCCACCTCCTTTGTAGGGAGGCATCTGATCAAGCCAATATTCCTTTCCGTATAAACAACCAACTCCGGTGGGTCCAAACATCTTATGTCCTGAGAAAACAAAAAAGTCGCAATCCAATTCCTGCACATCCACCATTTCATGCGCAACAACCTGTGCGCCGTCAACCAGCACGGGAATATTGCGGGAATGAGCTATTGCGATGATTTCTTTTATGGGGTTGATTGTACCCAGGGAATTGGAGGTATGCACAACGCTTACCAGTTTGGTGCGTTCTGTTAGAAGCCCAGGGATGGCATCCAACATCAATACACCTTGATCATCCATCGGAATAACCTTTAGGTTGGCTCCTTTTTCTTCGCAAAGCATTTGCCAAGGAACGATATTGCTGTGATGCTCCATGGCACTGATGAGTATCTCATCACCTTTGCCAATAAATTTCCTGCCGTAAGTTGAAGCAATAAGATTGATGGAGTCTGTTGTGCCCGATGTAAATATGATTTCAGATTCAGACTTGGCGTTTATGAAATCACGAACTTGTCCTCTAACTTCGTCAAACTTGGCCGAAGCTTTTTGACTCAAATAATGTACACCGCGGTGAATATTGGAATTGTAATGGGTGTAATATTCGGTCAAAGATTGGATGACCCTGCTTGGCTTCTGAGAAGTAGCGGCATTGTCTAGATATACTAGGGGTTTGCCATAGACCAACTCGCTTAATACCGGAAAGTCGCTTCGTACCTTATAGGCATCAAAAGGATGCGACTGGATAGGTTCCATTTCGGG
>JBKCHO010000044.1:0-30242 GCA_046302815.1 Bacteroidota bacterium
TGATTAACTTCATTGTAAATATCTAATCTGCAAACTCCCGTGTCATACCCTGAAAGCATGACATCAACCCAATCTGATGAAGGATTTGGAACTAATGATATTCGTGGTTGTTTTACAACTGCTGCTATTGCATTTCTATAACTCGTTTATATGCGCCAGAAAACAGCCCTATAAGCTCCTGTTTGGTTGTATTGGCGCTGTTTTCTGGCGTAATATCATAAAGGTAGAAAATGCCTTACAAACTATCAAATGGCGATTTTATTTGCTGAATCATCCTATTGCTTACATGGGTGTAAATCTCGGTGGTCTTGCTGCTTTTATGCCCTAAGAGCTCTTGTATGTATCGCAAATCGGTACCGCTTTCCAGCAAGTGAGTGGCATAGCTGTGACGCAACCAATGCAAGGTAACGGGCTTACGAATACCAGCCTTTGAAACTGCTTGCCGAAGTACCTGCTGCAAACTGCGCTCATCATATTGCTCGCCTCGAATCTGTCCCTCAAACAACCACTTCTCAGGACGGTAACTTTTGTAGTATTCCCTTAGCATTTCCAATAATTTCACGCTTAATGGAACAATCCGGTCTTTCATTCCTTTCGATTGCCGAATCCATACCACTCCACGGTCTGAGTCAATGTCGTGCAACTGAAGCCGCAACAGCTCTCCTCTACGCAAACCACAACCGTAAATGATAGCCAACATGCACCGGTGTTTCAAATTCCGAGGCGCATCCAACAGATGCTTAACTTCCACTTTGTTTAGAACTGATGGTAACCGATGCTCCCGCCTCGGACGATGCAATATGACTTTCAAAGAAAGTCGGTTTCCTGCAAGCTCAAAGTACAATTTCAAGGCGCTCAAAACTTGGTTTTGATAGGAACCCGAACAATTTCGTCTCAGTATGTAACCGTTATTGAATTCCATCAAATCCTCCTCCGTGAAACTGGCATCTTCCCGCAAGGGAAAATATGCGAAAAATACCCGCAATACCTGCGTGTAAACTTGGATGGTGTTTTCGCTATAACGCTTCAGTTGCATCCATTGAACTAGTCTTTTAACCCGTGCCTCAATGGCCTCGTGCTGCTTGGCTGTTTCCATGTGTTCGAAAAGCATGTTTTTGTACAAACCCTGCAAACATAACCAGGTTGTCAAATATGGGTGGAGATTTAAACGCTTAAATGCAAACAGGTCATCCCATTTCAGGAAATATGTTGTGATCACAGATAAAGTGTATCGAACCAGACCATGAACTGAGGATGAAGAATGCTCAAGCAAATGTATCGTCGCCTACAACCAATCCGCACCTATCCGGAAGATCCATAACATCAGCGTTCAAAGAATGTGGTTCTGTAAACACCGTCATATCAAAATACGCTACACTCTAAAAACCCCTCCTCACGAAGTTGCGTCATGATGCGTTTGTCGCCCTCGCGCCTACCCGTGCCTTTCATCAATACATGGAACCGCTTGCGTCCCTTCAACAGCTCATGACCAATGAAAAATTGTTGATCGTTTGATTTAAGATAAAGGTCGGCAGCGAAGTAAAGAGCGTGCACCAAATCGGTAGTGGACCAAAAAGAAATGAAGGTCTGCTCCAATGAATCGGCGGTTGATTTGGAGCCTGGAATCAATTCTATTTCCGGAATTCCATTCAACTTTACAATTCTGCTTGCACGATAGGTGCTGTCAAGCTCCGGCGAGTATTTGAGGATGTTCAATACGCGAACAGAAACAGGAACGACTCCAGCGAGATGCGATTCAATGCGGATGGCGGCAGAACGAGACAAGTCGATGATCCGGTTACGAACAAAGGGACCACGATCATTGATTCGCACAATTACATTCTTGCCGTTTTTCAAGTTGACAACATTTACATAAGTATTGAATGGCATGGTCTTGTGAGCCGCGGTAAAGTCCTTGTTGTCGAATATATCACCACTTGCCGTCCTACGGCCATGAAACTCTTGGCCATAATAGGAAGCACCTCCCTCCTGCGCGGCGCTTGTATCGATTTGCTGTCCGGCCACATTCGAAAATAGAAACAACCCCATCAGCACATAATAAAGGCTCAATAAAAATGGATGTTTCACATTCATTAGGGATGAAGGTTGTTTTTATAAAAGTAATAAAAAGATTGAAATGGCCTATGCGGTCAGCCTTTTGGTCATGATAGAACCCACATGCTGAAACAGCTCTACAGGATTAAAGGTGCGCCATTGCAGCACATCCAATTCACCTCCAAACAACATGTAATAATCTATGTTGAAGGTAGAAAACTCCTTCAGTACATGCTCTCTGAAATTGAGGCACACCACCCATCCTTCATCAATATCATCAAACCACTCTTGGTAATAACAATCATCGGAGCCATGGAAATTGAGGACATTTTCTCCAATTAAAATAAAGTGGTTTATTCCAGACTCGATTAATTTGTCAATCAAATCGCGCTTGAGGACCATGATGTCATTATTGATGCAGTCGTTCCACTCACCTATCATTTCAATGATGGCAAAACACCGGTTGTAGTCGGCGAAAAGAATTTTCAAATAGAGGGTTGAGGAACCGAAATAGTCCCATTGCGGATGTATGTAATAGTTGTAAATCGTGTTGGTATACTCGAACTCGCTGTACTCCCGGCCATAAAAAGGCGACAATTCGTCCTCATCGGCGATGTACAAATCCCTCCATCGGTAATATGGTTCGATATCCTGCATAACAACTCAAATGCTTTGCTAATATAAGTATAAACAGGACGAATTCGGTTGAAAAATCAACCTTTCAAAAAAGCATCCACCGCCTTGCGCACACTGCCATGTTGCTCCAAAAGCCGCTGCGCCGTTTCGCGGTCAACTCCCGTAGCTGCCATGATCATACGGCAACCCCTATCCACAAGCTTGTTGTTGCTGAGTTGCATGTCAACCATCTTGTTTCCTTTAACACGACCCAGTCGCACCATCACCGTAGTGGTCACCATGTTCAAAACCAACTTCTGAGCCGTGCCCGATTTCATCCGCGTAGAGCCTGTAACAAACTCGGGACCAACCACCACTTCTACTGGAAAATCGGCGAAAGCCGCCACCAATGATTCAGGATTGCAAGTGATGCAACCAGTTGCTATTCCATTTCTGCGACAATGATCGAGTCCACCCACTACATAGGGGGTTGAGCCGGATGCAGCAATGCCAACAACGATATCCTTGTTATTTATATCATACGCCAACAAATCGCGCCAAGCGCCCTCGTAATCGTCTTCGGCAAACTCTACTGCCTTACGAATGGCTGTATCGCCTCCGGCAATAATGCCCACTACCCTGCCATGTTCTATTCCGTAAGTGGGGGGACATTCAGATGCATCGACAATGCCCAATCTTCCACTGGTGCCTGCTCCAATATAAAAAAGCCTTCCACCTAATTTCATTTTTTCATAAACCGCATCCGCCAAGTTCACAATAGCCGAAAGCTGCTTTTCTACAGAATGTGCAACAGTTTTATCTTCTCGATTTATGTTACGCAGCAATTCCTCAGTCGACATCCGCTCCAGCGAGTCGTAGTGCGAATCCGATTCCGTAATGCGTTTTTCCATGAATCAATAAACAGCAGGATACAATCCCGGGTTGCAACGGCGTACCATTTCATAAGCCGTATCAAAAACATCCTCCACATTGGGTTTCGAAAAATAATCCCCGTCGGAACCATAAGCCGGACGATGTGCTTTAGCTGAAAGAGTTACAGGTGGCATTTCAAGATAATCGAATGCGCCCTGGTCTTCCACCACCTGCTGGTACATGTAGGCAGTGGCGCCACCCGGAACATCTTCATCCACAAAAAGTACCTTGTTGGTCTTTTTAACAGATTCCAAAATCATTTGATGGATATCGAATGGCAACAAAGTTTGAACATCCACTACCTCGCATGAAACACCGGCTTGTTCCAGTTGTAGTGCGGCATCCATCACAATGCGACAACAGGAGCCATAGGTTACAATCGTAATATCTTCACCCGAACGAAGTACCTCAGGTACACCAAGCGGCAAACGGTATTCACCTATGTTGGATGGCATTTTTTCCTTAACGCGGTATCCATTCAACGGCTCAATGATGACTGCTGCATCATCCGAAGCCATGATGGTATTGTAGAAACCCGCCGCCTGAGTCATATTACGAGGTGTAAGCAAATAAATGCCGCGCATAGAACCCAACATCATCGATATGGGTGAGCCGCTATGCCATACGCCTTCCAAACGATGACCACGGGTGCTGATGATCATTGGTGCTTTTTGCCCACCCTTCGTACGGTACTGCAAACACGCCAAATCATCGGAAATGACAGTCAATGCATAAATCAGATAATCGAGGTATTGTATCTCGGCTATGGGACGCAATCCGCGCAAAGCGAGACCGATGCCCTGACCGATAATGGTGGCTTCTCGAATTCCGGTATCCATAACACGAAGCTTACCGTATTTCTCTTGGAGACCAGCCCAAGTTTGGTTTACTCCACCAATATGACCTACATCTTCCCCGAAAGATAGCATCTCGGGGTATTTCTCAAGCAAACTATCGAAGTTGGCTTGCAAGATCTCGCGGGCATCTACAGCGGGCGCGTCGGGCTGGTATTGTGGTGCTATCGGTGAAACCGACATAGCATTTGATGATGATTGACTGTAGAGATGCGAACCATATCGATCTGAATTCAAACGGTCGTAGTCGGCCAACCATCGCTTGGCGGCTTCCCTTGCGGGAGATGCCTGTCCGCGGGTGATGCGCAAAGCATGGCGCATGGATGATATGATATCGCGTCGTTCCACATCGGGCTTTTCGAACAATCCATTCCGAATGGCTGCGATATGCTCTCCGCCGATGAGAGATTTCAACGAATCTAGATGAGCCGCCACCGAATCCAATTCGGCACGAATGGCATTTCGATGTGCCTCCCATGCGCGCTTGCGAGCATCGGCTACTGCAACCTTGGCTTGGGATTCAACCTCGTCGAGCTCCAACTCCGTAGCCAATGCAGAGGAAATCATCCATTCGCGCATCTTACGGATGCAATCGAATTCATCCTCCCACTGCAATCTCTCTTTTGATTTGTATCGTTCATGAGAACCAGAGGTCGAGTGACCTTGCGGCTGCGTCATCTCCTGGATGTGAAAAAGAACCGGAGTGTGATTTTCGCGGCATTCGGCGATTCCCTTCTCGTAGGTCTCCACCAAACCGGGGTAGTCCCAACCCTTGCAGTTGAATATTCGATAACCAGGTCGATCATCTGTTTTCTCGAAGCCACGAAGCGCATCGGAAATGCTTTGCTTGATGGTTTGAAATTTCTGAGGAACGGAAATACCATAACCATCGTCCCAAACAGAAATTGCCATGGGGACTTGCAAAACACCAGCTGCGTTCAAAGTCTCCCAGAACAATCCTTCGGAAGTACTGGCATCGCCAATGGTACCGAATGCAACTTCGTTTCCGGAAATGGAAAAACGCTTGAACTTATCGTTCTGCAGCGCAGGGTTCTGTCGGTATAGTTTGGATGCCAATGCCAGTCCGAGAAGTCGAGGCATTTGTCCTCCTGTTGGAGAAATATCGGCAGATGAATTCTTGCTTTTCGTCAAATCGCGGAACTGACCATTCTCATCCAGCAGTCGCGTGGAGAAATGTCCGTTCATAAGTCGACCTGCTGATGCGGGCTCGGCATTCACATCGGGATTGGCGTACAGCTGTGCAAAAAACTCTTGAATTGTGAGCAATCCTGAGGCAAACATGAATGTTTGATCGCGGTAGTATCCCGAACGGAAATCACCTTTTTTAAACGCTCGGGCCATGGCCAACTGGGCCACTTCCTTGCCATCACCGAAAATGCCAAACTTGGCCTTACCTGTTAAGACCTCTTTCCGTCCAGTTAAACTAGCCTGACGGCTTTCGCAAGCTATACGATAATCGCTAATTACCGATTGCTTGAACTCATCGAAAGTCATACCGGTTTGGGTGTTTCCGGCGGAATTGGAATTCATGTTGTACTGGTAAGATGGGATTACAAAAATAAGAAAAAAGAGGCAGGATTAAATAATTGAAAACCAATTGATAGGTAGAGGTGGGAGGCGGCAGTGGGAGGAAGGAAGTAGCAGTAGCAGTATTCCTTTTGGCGGTTGACTTTTGACTAATAACTATTGACCAGTGACTATTGACTAGTGACCAATGACTAATGACTAGTGACTAGTGACCAATTCTCAAACCAGCATGTCACTGACTGCGAAAGCCATGAACACCATACTCGCTATTCCGTTTGCGGTGAAAAAGGCGAGATTTATACGGCTCATATCACCCGAACCGGCAACACGGTGTTGGAAAAAGAGCAAGGTGGTAAAGAGAGCCCAACCGATGAAGTAAATCCAACCGAAATCGTGCAACATGAAAGGGATTATCAAAAGCAGTGCGGTTCCAACATGCAGCATGCGTGAAACAGTTAGCGCACCTTTAATTCCCAAGGCCGCTGGTATGGAGTGCAAATGATTTTGACGATCGAATTCGGCGTCTTGCAATGCGTAGATGATATCAAACCCTCCAACCCAAGTAATGACAGCCAAACCAATCATGATGGGCAACCAATCGAAATGGCCTGTTACAGCAAGGTATGCACCTACGGGGGCGAGCGACAAACCCAGTCCAAGTACGATGTGGCTTAAAGCCGTGAATCGTTTGGTAAGGCTATATCCGAGAACGACCAGAAGGGCTATTGGCGAAAGATAAAAGCAGAGGTCGTTGATTTGATATGCACTGGCCATGAAGGCTACGGACATTACAAGCGTGAACAACAGAGCAGAGTTGGCTTGAATGATACCAGCAGGGATCTCCCTGGCGGCAGTCCGGGTATTCTTCGCATCAATTTTGCGATCCGACCAGCGATTGAAAGCCATCGCCGCAGAGCGAGCAAAAACCATACAAAGCAAAACCCATAAAGCCTTTACAGGCGGCACATGAAATTCAACTGTGCGCAAGCCGGATACGAAACCTATGGCTGCAAAAGGCATAGCAAACACCGTATGGCTGAATTTGATGAGCGAAAGGTAGTTGGAGATGGTCCGCAACATAATGGCACAAAGGTAGTGAGGCTAAAGGGAATTTGTTAAATTCGCATTCCCATCCTAAAAACCACAAAACAGACCATGTCAGACGATAAGAAAATCATATTTTCCATGGTAGGTGTTAGCAAAACCTACCCTCCCCAAAAACAAGTTCTTAAAGACATATACCTTTCCTTCTACTATGGAGCCAAAATCGGTATCTTAGGATTGAACGGATCGGGGAAATCCACTTTGTTGAAGATTATTGCTGGAGTGGAGAAATCCTTCCAGGGTGATGTCGTTTTTTCTCCAGGCTACACCGTTGGCTACCTCCCACAAGAACCGCAGCTGGATGATAGCAAAACAGCCAAAGAAGTGGTGATGGAAGCGGTTCAGGAAATCGTGGACATCATGAAGGAGTACGAAGAGGTGAACAACAAGTTCTCCGAACCGATGAGTGATGATGAGATGAACAAGCTCATCGAACGCCAAGGGGTACTGATGGAGAAAATCGAGCAGCATGGCGGCTGGGATTTGGATAACAAGCTGGAAGTGGCCATGGACGCATTGCGTTGCCCTGAGGGCGACACCCCGGTAAAGAACCTATCAGGTGGAGAGCGCCGTCGTATCGCTCTTTGCCGTTTGTTGTTGCAGGAGCCCGATATCCTGTTGCTTGACGAGCCCACCAACCACCTGGATGCCGAATCAGTTGATTGGTTGGAACAGCACCTGCAACGCTACAAAGGAACCGTAATCGCGGTAACACACGACCGATACTTCCTCGATAATGTAGCTGGATGGATTTTGGAATTGGATCGTGGTGAAGGCATCCCATGGCAGGGCAACTACTCATCCTGGCTCGATCAGAAATCCAAACGACTGGCGCAAGAGGAGAAATCGGAGAGTAAGCGTCAGAAAACATTGCAGCGCGAATTGGAATGGGTTCGAATGGCTCCAAAGGCCCGTCATGCAAAAAGCAAAGCCCGTTTAGCTGCTTATGAGAAGATGATGAATGAGGATGTGAAGGCGAAAGAAGACAAGCTTGAAATTTGGATTCCGAATGGACCACGACTGGGCAATGAAGTCATTGAAGCCGTTAACATTTCCAAATCATTCGGCGACCGATTGTTGTTTGAAAACCTTAGCTTTAAACTGCCACCTGCTGGCATCGTTGGCATCATCGGCCCGAACGGAGCCGGTAAAACCACGCTCTTTCGTATGATGATGGGACTGGAAAAGCCCGACGCTGGTGAGATCCATATTGGATCAACAGTAGCCATCGGTTATGTAGACCAGACACATGCCGCGATTGATAATGAGAAAACGGTTTGGGAAGTCATTTCCGGTGGACATGAAAACATAGACTTAGGAGGACGCTCGTTGAATTCCCGTGCTTATGTGGGGCGCTTCAACTTCTCGGGTGCTGATCAAGGCAAGAAGTGCGGTGTGCTTTCGGGTGGTGAGCGAAATCGTTTGCACCTGGCTATGACGCTGAAGTCGGAAGCGAATGTTCTATTATTAGATGAACCTACCAACGATATCGATGTGAACACGCTCCGTGCTTTGGAAGAGGCATTGGAGAACTTCGCCGGTTGTGCGGTTATCATATCACACGACCGCTGGTTCCTCGACCGTGTATGTACTCATATTTTGGCGTTTGAAGGAGATTCACAAGTATATTACTTCGAAGGTGGCTATTCCGAATACGAAGAGAACCGCAAAAAGCGTTTGGGCGATACGGGACCACACCGTATCCGCTACAAGACGCTTGTAAGATAACAGGCTTTTTTGTCCAAAAATTCAACAAAGGGTGTCAAAAACACCCTTTTTTTGTAT
This sequence comes from Bacteroidota bacterium, assembly GCA_046302815.1. GTDB lineage: Bacteria > Bacteroidota > Bacteroidia > AKYH767-A > OLB10 > JALRAP01. The sequence goes on from JBKCHO010000044.1 coordinate 8,895, forward strand.
GATTACTGAAGGTGGTTTTGTAGAATCAAACCTATTCCTTCAGAGTAAAGCATGACAAAAATCAGTTCAAAAAAACCAAAATCCTTACAATTTCTTTCCATGTAGGTGGTTGTAGCATTTTGTTCGTTGTGCAGAGATAAGTGATGATAAATTGCACCCATTAAAGCAACCATCACATCATCAATCACACCATGAACAACAATACTTACTTACGCAAAACCATTTATGCCCTATTTGTGGGTCTGGTGCTTTCGGCCGCATCCTACAAAGCTCAGGCCGAAAAAACACCTAAGCTGAATGCCAGCATATCCAACGAATGTGTTCCCCGCAAGGGATTTTATGGAGATCCAGGCAGTGCAACAGCAGGAGCAATCATCAAAGTATATGCTTACGACGGCGCACAACTGACCGCAAACGCTGGAAGCATCTTCAATGCCGGAACAATAACCGCCAACAGCGATGGAAGCTGGGTTTGGAAATGCAATGGCAGTAACTCTTGCACAGCAGGCGCCAACAATTGCATCACCAACGGCACCTATGCAGTTACTCAAACAGCTCCAGGGAAAACCGAGTCGGATCCTATTTTTATTTGCGTAGGTGCAAGCAATCAATCCTCGAAGCCAGTAATCAATGGCACGAATTTCAGCACCTCGGGAACCGTCAGCGGTAACGCTGGAAACAATGCCGGTGTAACCGTTTATACACGCATCGGATCAGTTTACAATAAAATCGGGTTTACCAACGCGAACAGCACTGGACAATGGACCATTTCGGGTTTGACCATCACACCATGCGATACATTGACCGCTCTTTCAGTGGAACCTACCATGTGTCTCTCGGCTTATGCCGATGCCAAAACCGAAGGAGGCATTCAACAGGTTACGCTAACCTCCGACCGAGGCCTTACCGCTTGTGCAGGCGATACCATTCGATTAACCGCATCGCAAGCATCCAATATCACTTGGAGCACAGGCGAAACTTCACAAACCATAAACGCACTTACATCAGGAAGCTATACCGTTACCTACTCTTTGGGAGCTGGCTGCAGCAATAACGCAAGCGCCAATCTAACCTTCAACAGCCTACCTCCCACCCCAGTGGTTTATAGCATCTCCGGAAATCAAGGTTGTTTGGGCGACACCATGACTTTATACACCAATGCCATGCCTGGCATGAGTTATTCATGGCGCAGATATGGGATCAACATGACCGGAGCTACAGCACCAACGGTATTGATTAATTCTCCAGCCCGTTATTATGTAACTTATACCGATGCAAACGGTTGTAGAGCTGAATCGGACACCTTCCATGTTTATGGCGGACCAACAACACCTGCCATATCGGTAACGGGCAGCACCGTTTTATGCAACAGCAGTACAGCAGTCATCAACACTCCTACCGTATCTGGACTAACCTATCAGTGGCGTACATATGGAAACGCCATTGTAGGAGCCACTACAAATAATTTCACAGCTAGAACAGCGGGCAGATATACGGTTACGGTTTCAAATGCACATGGATGCAGCAATACATCCAGTGCAGTGGATGTAACAGTAACTCCGCAGATGCCAGTTATTACAGCATCGGGAAGCTTAGCCGTTTGCCAAGGCGGTGGAGTAAAAATCAATTCATCAATCATCAATGATGTAACCTACCAATGGAAGAAATACGGTAGGAACATACCAGGAGCAACCGCAACCGCTTTGTTCACCAGTGGGGAAGGCTTCTTCAAGGTAACCGTAACTGATGCAAACGGCTGTAGCCGCACATCGGATTCCGTACAGGTATATTTTACCCCTGCAAAACCGGTCATAACAGCCACAGGACCCACTTCATTTTGCCCAGGTGATAGCGTAGTATTGCAAGCGACTGCAATCGCAAATGTGAATTATGTTTGGAAAAGGTGGACTACCAATGTTCCTTCCTCGAATCAAAATACATTAACAGCCAAAAATGCAGGAAGGTATCGTGTGCAAGTAACAGACATGAAAGGCTGTACCAGGACATCTGATCCAATAGATGTGGTAACAGCGTGCAGGTTAGAAGACAGCAACCAGCCATTAGAGGCAGAACTAAACATCTACCCAAATCCATCGAATGGCGCATTTGAAATCAGTTTCGAAGGAGCCACAAATGAAGACTTGAACATCGAAATATTCAACTCCATCGGTGCACCAGTGAAGTTCATGCGAGAGCAAACCTCCTGGGGTACGGTTAAGGTGGAAGGGTTGATTCCCGGAGTGTATTTTGCAAAGGTGCATAATGGTAGAGCAACCAAAGTCATGCGGATCATCCGAGAATAGGCACTCGGAATCCGACCATTTGCGACACTCGTCGCGAGATCAACAGCAGGGTGGCGAAAGCCGCCCTGTTTTTGTTTTGAGTGAATTGCTTTAAAAGGGTTGAATTGAAAAAAGACACCAAATTTGTCTTGGTTAATTTAAAGGCGGTATACAACGTAAAACTGACCTGATTTTACCCTTGATGATTTAAGCAATGAAGAATTCAAAGACAGTATAGTACCAAATAAACAACTATTGCACAATCAATTCCAAAATCATCGCAACTTTTTGGGATTTAAATCCAAAATTATCGCAAAAGTGTCATCAATTCAAATTCGGAATCATAAATCCAACAAACATTAAGTAATTTTTTAACTATAATAAATCTAACCACAACATTAGCAAACCATTTGAATTTGTATCGCAAATATGAATTTGTCGAATGATCTGCATATATTAGCAACAAACAATGTAATCATATGAAATCTATTCTCGCTATTCTTACTTTTTTCTTCAGTATCACATTTGCCCACGCACAAACGGCAACAAACTTCACCTGCAATGATTGCTCAGGCGTCAGTCATGATCTGTTTACCGATTTGGATGCGGGTAAAGTGATTGTATTGGTATGGGTGATGCCTTGCGGTTCATGTGCCGCGCCCACAACCATGGCCTACAACACCGTTCAGAATTACCAAACATCGAACCCAAATCGGGTTTTTCTATATGTGGCCGATGATTACGGCAATTCTACTTGCAACACGATCAATTCATGGTGCAACAGCATTGGTGTAACACAAAATGCATGGTCGGTTCGGTTCTCCAATTCTGCTATTAACATGTTAAATTACGGATCCACAGGCATGCCTAAAGTAGTCGTGTTGGGAGGCACAAGCCATACTGTATTCTACAATGCCAACAACACTTTCAACCAAACCAGCCTTCAAAACGCCATCAATGCCGCTTTGCTTTCAACTTCTGTAGCAGAGAACGAATTTGCTATCGGATTGAATGTGTTTCCCAACCCGGCTTCCACTAACTCCACCGCGAACATTGTACTTAAGAAAAAATCGGACATCAATATTTCACTTTTCGACCTTCAAGGCCAACTTGTGAAAACCGTTTTCACTGGAACACTTGAAGCCGGATCAAACGATTTACCTATCGCAACGGCTGAATTACCATCCGCCATGTATCTGGTGCGTGTGAGCGATGGGAAAAACGAAAACTATCGGAACCTCACTGTTAAACATTGAGCCCATGAGGTTGCTTTAAGTGTTTGAAAGAATCAAGACTACTGCAACCAATTGGCATTTGGAACAGGTGCTGCGCAAAAGGACACCGGTTTCGAATTGCCCGCAGCAAAAAGAATCTATTTGACGATAAACTTATGGTTGTAGGACTTCTTCTCTCCTACCATTTCCACAATGTAGGATCCCGACCTTAACTGATTGATGTCAACGGAATAACCGTATTTACCCTTGTAAAAGAATTTCTCATCTACCAATCCAACTTGTTGACCTTTCATGTCGAGAATGCGAATTTTAAAGACCTCAGCATTTTTGAAATTCATCTCGATATTCAATTTATCGTTGGCAGGATTAGGGAATATGATGACATGAGGATCGTTGCTAACGGAAGGCTCTTGTATATCGGTTTGCAATCCGAATACTACAATCGGTTGACCAAACACCAATGGGTTGTCTAATGAGTCGTACACTCCGAAGCGAATGAACGATGGCTGACTCATATCCAACATAGGGATGTTGTTGGTATCAATTAGCGTTTCGTTGTATACATAGGTTATAGGCAAGGATGGTGTTGCATTTAAAAGGATTTGGGTCAATTTTATTTTCGATCCCGCAGGAGCTCCAGTCAAATGGATACTTGGCTGAATGTTGTTGTTGTTCAGAAAACCACGATCTCCCATTTCGAGATTATCGAGAGTATAATAGAATTCACCTTGGAAAAGCTTGTAGTTTCCGAAGTACATCTTACCAAGTGACAAAGATGCGAGCAATGAACTGTCGGAACTGTCGGCTGCGTAAATGTAAGTGTGGAATAGATAATCCTGGAACATCCACTCGTTACCATGCGAGTCGCTCACCCCATTGCCATAAAGAAACAATCCGTTTGCGGTGAGCTTATCCCAGGTGGAAAGATGTCGAGACAAATCGCCACCACCTCGATTGAAATACCCAACCTCGATGATATCGGAACCGTAGGCTTGATTGCCTAAAAGGAAAAGCGCAGTAGTATCGGAACGGTAGTCTTGGACGCTATCAGGATCAAGATTGTAGTTAGTACCGAACATGTGGTTGTATGAAACCAAACCGCCCTTGAGGTGTACTCTGTTGACCCAGTTGACCACATTGCCATAAATTTTACCTTCAAAAATCTGGCGGTTATTCTCCGTTTTGGGAATATAGGCGTTCATGTGCTGGAATCCGCTGAACTCCACACCAAGTATATTGTGCGTATGGAAAGTGGATGAGTAATCATCTAAAATATTTTTTTCGCCAAAAATGATGCTGTCGGTTTGATAGTGCAACGGAACAACTGAGAAATCGCGAACTCCAGCTTCCAATGTGGCGCCTTGACTTGCCAAGAGTTGTAATTCAAAATCAGAAATGGTGTTGTCGGTTCCGTGATCGAGAATGGCCGCCGCATCCCAAAGATCAAGGCCTACCTGTTGCCAACCATTTACCAGTGGCATTTTGACGATTACAGAATCAATGTAGTTGGTATAAATGCCAGCAGGCTCGGATGCTGGGGTAAACTCATAGGTGATGATGTCTTGACCTTGTTGTTGTCGATAGTGCCAAGCTAGACGAAAAACTATTTTAATTCTCGTCTTGGATGAATCTGTGGTACTGGGTCGTATCTGGAATTGAAAAATGGGTTTACTCACCATCGGTTTACTGAAAGCGATGTCTTTGACTAGTCCCGACAACGATCTTGGACTGTAGGAAAGGGTATCCATCTGTGTGGATGAAGAATTGATGGAAAGAAAGAGCGTATCTCCACCAAAAAAAGCAGCAGAATTACCTTGTTTAGCGATACAATCGAATCTGTTGATTTCAGCATTTCCATTACTAGGAATGTTGATGATGTCGAGTGTAGTTGGATTGACCGTTGCGCCTGCGAAAGGAATCAAGAGCGTATCCTGCTCGAACAAGCCATGATGTTCGGCCCACCAAAGTACATCCACACCAACACTGTCGGACTGAACATTATGATATTGCAAGGAACCAGGACGAGTAGCTCCATTGTGATTTGACCATCCATGAATGTGCATCTGGGTAACATAAGGTGTTTTGCCCGAAAAATAATTTTGAGCCTGAAGGGCCGATGAGGCAGCTATGAATAAAAAGCAGATAAAAAATTGAAAGTATGGTTGCATGTAGAGGAGAAAATTAATTTATATCGGAAAATTCAAATCTATGCAAAATAGAAAATCATTTTTACCTCCAAGACAAATCGTAAAATACTGTAATTCAACAATAAAAGCATTAAAAACTGGATATTCTCCGAATTGGATTAAAAGTCAAATGACTATTTGCGATGCAATCATGAAGGAATTAAAATACCCTTGTATTGAGAAAATAATATAGAAATAAAATACCAACCGACCAGTCCATTAAAATCCGTGAGCATGCTGGAACATTTTTATTGGTTAATTTAAAAGTCTAACGCGTATTATTTCCAGTAATCACAGATGGAATTTGATACCACTCCGCCTCCGAATTCATTTTATTCAAAACCATAGAAATATACTCACCGTGCTTTTGGATACACTTAATATCGTCCATAAGTCGGTCCGAATATTCATTTCTTTCTGCTGTTGTAGCAGCCATGTTCAATTCCATGAGAATCTCTTCTGCTATACCCGCAAATCCAACAATTAAATTGGCGGGCTCCAATAATTTCATGGAAACCGCCTTGGTCATATTGGTAAGCGCATTGAACTTATCCCTGCTTTGTGCGATCTCCAATTGCTTTTTTTGGTTCAACTCATCTTTCAGTCTTTCTAGTTCAGTTATATTTCTAGCTGTGGCATAAATCGTTTTCGTCGATTTGAATGGAATGGCATTCCAACTGAGTTTGATGTAATGTCCATCCTTGCAGCGATATCGATTATGAAAAAAAGTCAAAGACTCGTCATTGATAACCAATCTGGTCATGGCATCTTGTGTTTTGATCCTGTCTTCCTCATGTACCAAATCCATAAAGGATATGGCAAGCAACTCCGTTTCCGAAAAACCCAATTCATTGGAGAAGGAAGCGCTTACCCTTCTAAAATACCCATCCATGGTTGCCTCGCAAAGCAAATCCGGACTAAGAAGGAAGAAGTTGTCCATTTCAATCACCTTTTTCACCAAATTGTTTCGCTCGCGGTTATGGCCGACATGCTCCATTACACTATTGGACAGCGTCATCAGCAGGTCCCGCTGCAGTGCCGAAAGCTCTTTAGGTTCATGGCTGATGACACAGAGAGCTCCTAACCTATCTCCATTGCTTGCAATCAATGGAACACCCGCATAAAATCGAATAAACGGTTTGAATTCGACCAAAGGATTTGTTTTGAAGCGCCGGTCGCATTTCGCGTCTTGGACTTCAAAAATCTTATCTTGAAGAATGGTATAATTACAAAAAGCGAGTGAACGCTCGGTTCCGCGTATATCCAATCCATGACTGGCCTTGAACAATTGCCGCTGTTCATCCAAAACCGAGATGGCAGCCATTGGCACATCGCAAGTTTTCGCAGCCAATGACACAATATTGTCCAATACAGGATCCGAAAATTCATCGGTGAGTTCCGGATATTCCTTTAATGTATTCAGGCGCCTTGCCTCGAAATCATTTTTCTCTGTATTTATCCATGTTTTCATGTTGATGTGGTTTTAGGGTTAAACAATCTTGTTGTACCATGCCAATAATTCGTATGACATTGGTCATATAGTTGTATGGTATTTTTGAGATTTTTTACTCCATTCAACAATTGGGGTTGTGTTGTTTACATTTAAAGAGACGCTGCAGATGAATCAGGATTAAACACATCTTGAAAATGGAAAAACATCGAAGCAAAGGTGTTGCAACAATTCTGCGAAAAAAATATCTTAGGCATATACCAAATTGAATCCTGAGACAATTGCAACTTCATTTATTTTTCAATTCTGGCAAACCAATCTTGATGACCCAAGCAGATTCTGTTGGCTATCATATCTAATCATAAACCAAGCAGGAAAACCAAACCAATTAAGTTGGAGGAAAATTCCAGAAATTGATTGATGATTAAAATGCCAATGACGGCTAAACCGCCGAAAAATGAAACTAAGATGTAATTACCCAATAAACACAAACTTCGAAAACCTTTGGCATGATAGAGTTCTGTAAAGGCCTTTCAAAAATCCCGTTTCAATTTCCATTTTCATCAACGCAAACCTGATAGGCATGCCTATTAATTGCAAATCATGAAATATGATTGACTTGCTTCCAGGAAACATAGTTGATATTTGGAATATCGGTTTGCGAATCATCTCCTTGGTAAATCAGCAAACCGTTTCGACCTGGTTGGTATTTGTGCCAATATTTTAGACCGCTTAGGTGGGTTCTATCTTTTTTTGCAGAAGCTTTCATTTCAACTGCTTTGGGTCCGTTTTCGCCTTCAATGATCAAGTCGATTTCATTCCCTAGATGGTCTCGAAAATAATACAATCCGTTATTGATCCCTTGGTTCGATCTGTTTTTAAGGATTTCAGCAACACACCAGTTTTCAAATATTGATCCATAGAGTGGATGCCTTTTCAATCCTTCCTTGGACTTCAGTTGCAGCAGTGTGCATAGCAATCCGGTGTCGTGAAAATAGATCTTAGGGCTTTTGATGATTCGTTTATTCATATTCTGATGCCATGGTTGAAGCAGGAATATGATATAGCTTGCCTCTAGGATTCCAATCCATGATTGAATCGTTTTGTTATCAACGCCGACTTGCTTGGCGAATTCATCACGATTCAATATTTGTCCGGCGTGACTTGCGCAAAGCTGAATCAATTTATTGAAAGCCGGAAGATTGGAAATATTCTTGAGTTGACGAACATCGCGTTGCACATAAGTCTGAATGTAGCTCTGCATCCAACGGTTGGGCTGTAGTTTCTTAGCCCGAACTTCGGGATATCCGCCATTCAGAATATTTACCAGCACATCCGACACCGGAATATTAGCAGATTTTAATTCGGAATAGCTCAACGGAAGCAAGGTTAGATATCCGGCTCGGCCTGCTAGTGATTGTGATGTCTGTTGGTACAGGAGGAGATTGTTGGGACCTGTGAGTACAAACTGTACGCGGGATGTGCGTTTGTCCAACAGGACTTGAATGTACCTGAAAATAACAGGCACGCGTTGTACTTCATCCAAAACGGCACCATGAGGGAATTTCTGCAAGAAGCCTTTGGGATCGGACAGGAAATCGGCTTCTGTTGAGGGGTCTTCGAAATTCACATAGGGCTTGCCTTTGAGGAGTAATTTGCTGAGTGTGGTCTTGCCGCTTTGGCGTGGACCGGTTACACAAAGGGCACGGAACTGCTTCAAGGCGGTCCTGGCTTCTTTCAATATGTCGCGACCAATCATGACCTATAAATTTACACAAATATACATATTTGGAATTGGATTCCATATTTGTATAAATATACATATTTGGAATTAGATTCCATATTTGTATAAATATACATATTTGGAATTGGCGAAAAAGACTACGGATACCTAGTTACCGGTATTGCCAGAAGCCCAGGTGATCCTGTGAAATAGTTTTGTGATGAGGTACTAGTGATGATTAAAGCGCAAGGAGGCCCGATAGATCATGGGGTTGGTAAAAAGCTTGAATTTATCAACGGATTTCCACGAATATGGCTTGTCTGGGACTGATTCAGGCTAATTATTTCAGAATTTCAGGCTAATCGAAATCATTACTGATATCGCGATTATGACAGTTAAAATATTGGAAACCAAAATATAAAGCATAAAAAAGGGAGCGATTTGAATAATGCGGAGAATAAGTCTCTTTATCTCCGCATATTTAGCGGATATAAATTTGGATTAGCGCAGATTAGCGCTTATATTTGCCGCATTAATTGCGGAGAATGTACATCTACGAACAACGCGATTGGCCGAACTTTACCTGGAACAAGGAAGAAATCCTTAGTCTATTATCAACAATCAGTCACCGGCAGGGACGGCTGATCGGTCGGATGGAAAGCCTTGGATTCGATTTGCAATCGGAGGCGAATTTGGAATCCATGACCTTGGAGGTGTTGAAGTCGAACGAAATCGAAGGAGAACTTTTAGACAGGGATGAAGTGCGCTCGTCCATTGCAAGAAAATTGGGCTTAGACTTGGCCGGATTAGTTCATTCCGATCGGCATATTGATGGCGTAGTCGAAGTGATGCTTGATGCTACACAACATTTCCGGGAAGCACTTACCTCCGAAAGGTTATTTGCATGGCATGCCGCACTGTTTCCGGCTGGAAGAACAGGAATGCAAAAGATTGTTGTCGGAAACTGGAGAACCAATCCACCTGACGACCCGATGCAAGTGGTATCCGGACCGATTGGCAAAGAGCGTGTTCATTTCAAGGCTCCGGATTCAACCGTTTTAGAAAATGAAATGTATCTTTTTATCAATTGGGTAAATAGCGATATTGAAAAGAACGCACTCGTCAAAGCAGCCATCGCTCATCTTTGGTTTGTGACCATTCACCCATTTGATGATGGCAATGGACGATTGGCAAGAACCATCACCGATATGCTTCTGGCTCGTGCAGACGGAATCCCACAAAGATTTTACAGTATGTCTGCTCAAATAAGGGTAGAGCGAAAAGCCTACTACGATATTCTTGAAAAAACACAGCGTGGAACGACCGATATCACAGCGTGGCTGCGCTGGTTTTTGGAATGCTTGGATCGCGCCTTGGCATCCTCTGAAAATGGCCTTTCGAAAATACTTTACAAGGCAAAATACTGGGATAAATTAAAAGACCACAGACTCAATGAGCGTCAACACAAAATGATCAACAAACTACTCGATGATTTTGAGGGCAAACTCACCTCATCGAAATGGGCTAAAATCTGCAAGTGTTCACAGGATACGGCCGGTCGTGATATACAGGATTTGATCACAAAAGGAGTATTGGAAAAAGAAGCTGCAGGAGGTAGAAGTACGAGTTATCTTCTGGCTGAAATTGGTTGAAGGAATTATTATTCGACCATGTCTTAAAGTGATTCAAGCTAATTCAGGCTAATAAAAAAACAAAAGCCTTGTAAATCATGACTTACAAGGCTTTTAGCCGTCCGGACGGGATTGACTTCGTCGGACCCTTGTTCACCCGAAGCAGTGGATCAAAACGATTCATGCTTCGCATGTCGGTAAAAATTGCTTGCAAATAAAAAAGCGAGCTTTTTTATTGCTCGCTTCTTTTACCGTTCACTAATCGTTTTGATCAGTTTGCGGTCCGGACGGGACTCGAACCCGCGACCCCATGCGTGACAGGCATGTATTCTAACCAGCTGAACTACCGAACCAAATAATAATATGAATATGAAGAACTAAATAATTCGGCATGTATTCTAATCCGCCTAAGGCGGAAACTACCGAACCAAATATTGTTAATCTAGAGAACTACAGCTATTTCAATGCTCCAACCAAAATTGGAGGCACAAAATTAGTGATTTTTATCTTTGATTACCAACATTTACCTTTTTCAAATATTTAGGGCGTTTAGATGTGCGATTCATAACCAAATTTAAAATCTTATGTATCTGTATTGCAAATAGATAATAGCTTTATGGGCACTGAAACTACTGTGTTCGAAACACGCGTTTTTAGCATTTTTTAGACCATATTATGGGTCTTGAGTCTTCGATTTTTAACTCCTAAAGCTAATTCAAAAAACCAGTAATCGCATTTCGGTCACCTCATTACGGCTCCCTACTTTTACACCCAATGTATCAAGAATCACCAAGCAACATCTACCATCAGCATTGCATGGAATTGCTGACCAGGCGAAGTAATGAGCTTCGCGAGGCAATCGATGCAATTCAGCAGGGTGCCAATGCGGATACCAAAAGCACTGCCGGCGACAAACACGAGACAGCCAGGGCCATGGCGCAGTTGGATGTGGAGATGCTGTCAAAACAATTGGGAGAAATCAATAAGTCGATTGAGGTGCTGAAACGCATTCCCATAAAGAATAAATTAAGCATCGTTCAACCAGGATCAGTTGTTGAAACCACTATTGGTACTTTTTATCTTTCGGTGGGACTGGGTAATATCCAAGTAGACGGAAAAGCCATCATGGCGATTTCTACAGAATCCCCAATGGCAAAAGCCATCATGGGTAAAAAGGAAGGAGATAAGATTGAGTGGCGTGCACAGCTGATAACGGTGTTTTCAATTCAATGAGAACACGGATTAAGCGTATTAAAAACTGCAATAAAACCCCGCGCGTATCGTCGCATTATTAAGAAAACACGGATTAAGCGGATTAGGCGGATTCACACTGATTTAATCGGTTTTAAAGCATACACAAAGTCCAACATGTCACTTTTCACATTTCACACTTCGACAATCTCAGGGCAGCGCTTGTCACTTGTCTCTTGCAACATGTAACTTATAATTTATAACGCTTCAAAAACATCAACCTATACTTTAAATTAAAAACTATCGATTCAGCAATAATCCCAATCGAATCTTTGCAATCGCCGATAACACATCCACCGTGCGCATTTCGCCTTTCATGAATAAGGCGCTAGTTATCGGTTGGGCATGTTGGGATGGTAATTGAATCTGACTATTGTATTCATCCAATGCCTTGCGCAATGCCTTCAAGTAAGCGCTTGCCTTTTCATCATCGCGCAAAGTTCGCTGCATGGGACCATCGTTTATGGGTTCGTTGCCATTCATGACAGAAACAGAAAGCGCATCCTGATTAGTGTCTAATTGAATCACCATTTTTTTCAACTCCCTGCAAAGGGAATCCACTTTAACTTCATACGTGTTCATAGGTTGTTGCATTCCATTTGTCTCACAAAATCGCATCAGTATATCCAACATGCGTTCGTCTTCTAAATATTCCGCGGTTTTCTGCAACTGGTATCTGTGTGTCGCCTCAGGCGAACGCATCAAGGTCAGTAGCAATCCAAGGCCAGTAATAAGAACAAATGTGGTCAGGATTGAGTTGATTTTTGTTTCGGGATTGCGGATGCCGGTGAAAAAATGAATCGGAATGTAAATCAATCCCAGTGTAACAATACCAGATATTCCCAAGAAATTGGCATAAGGCCAATACATGATCTTGAACAGCGTTCCTAGAGCGAAAAGCATCCCGCATAGGGACCCAACTGCTGTCAACATTATGTCGCGTTTGGGACCTTGGTCGCGCGTTTTGAGCACTACAATAAGCGGCAAAAACAGAAAACTGAAAACGATAATACCAACTACAATCAAGAAGGCAGCCCCAGGCGAATGAGTGAATTTGAGAATGAGCCCTGCAATGAGTGAAATGGTGGCGAACAAGCCGCTATAAAGCATTGTCTTTTTCATAGTGTAGTAGTTTTTGAATTGTTTGAGCAATTGTGTTTCCGTTTCTATATCGGACAAGGTGGATCCGTAAAATTTATTAATGATGCCTACATAAACCTCATTGAAATCATCCCCCTCTCCTACCCGTTCTTCCAACAAACAACACACATGATCCACGATGTCGTCTATCAATGCATCGGTGGTTACTCCACGCGACCGGATATCGGAACGGATGAATTCTATATGTGCATCATCCAATTTGAACATCAATGTACTGGTTTTATGTCGAGCAGAAGTCGCATGGTGTCTAGAAAAGCAGCAAACTCATTCACCTTCTCCTCCGATTTGGTCGTGCCCTTTTTGTTCAAACGATAATACTTTCTAACACGCTTGCCGATGTGCTCGGTTTCTGTATCCAACAACCCTTCCGCCTCCAAAGCGTGCAAGGTCGGGTACAGCGCACCTTCGGTCAATTGAATTTTACCGCTTGTCAGTTCTTTGACGCGTTGAGTTAGCTCATAACCATACATCTTACCATGGTCGCGCAGCATTTTAAGCACAATCGTTTTGAGTGTGCCCTTCATAAGTTCTGATGAATAAATCATATCCATTTGAAATACATAACGCAATTATACATAATTTTCTTATGTATTTACAAAATATTTTTTATATTGATTTACAGTATTTTATAAAGTCAAATGTGATGCCAAAATATGGTCCTAGTATCCATAATTTTGATTCATGCAAAAATGAGTTGATACAAAATCGTCTTAGTAAACGATTCTATTATAGATATCATTTGCTTGATTGATTGAACAACAACGAAGGTCAATCGAAATAATTTACAATAAACCATTTGAAAGAAATGAAAATAACACGCCTTATTATTTTTCTGCTCGCATTTAGTACAACCTTGCTAGGACAGAGTGTCGATGATATGAACAAGAAGGAGCTTAAAGAAAATTTGGTTGAATGCTATTCAAAAAACGACTCCCTACTCAATGTTAGCAGAAATCTGTCCAAGGCGAATACTGATCTACAAGATCTAAATATAAGTTTACAGTCAGATCTTACAACAACTAAGAACATATTGATTGATTCAGAAAAATCAATTTCCAGTCTTAGAAGGGATTTGGTGTTTAAAAGTGATTCCATTCAATTCCTATCCTTGAGAATCAACGACCAAGATCGTAAGATCCTTAAATTGACAGACTCATTGGGTTTCGTCTGGAAGAGAGTTCTTGAATCGGAGGAGCAGATTGAAGTAAAGCAACCGGTCGAGGAAGTAGAAGAAGTATCGGATTCAGCACCTGCCTATAAAAATCCTGGAGCCAATAGCAATGATTTCCTGAACAGATATTTCGCCACCATGGAACCTATTGGAAATAGGATGTTTGTTTTTAGCTTGGAAAAAATAATAGTAGGAGAAATTTCATATGGAAGCAATAATTATTACGATTCTTATAGCAACAGATACGAGTTCGCTATTCCAGAAATAATCGACGCAAAGGAATTTACCTATCATAAGGTGAATATGGGCATAACATTAAAAAGTGTTACCAAAATCAAAGATGCGCTCATCAAAATGAACCTATCCGAAATCTCTAAACTGATGCCCAGGATTGAATTGTTAAAAAATAAGCTTTTGACCCTTAATTACGAAGATGGAACCCAGGAAGATTTTCTTTTCAATGCTATAGATGGAACAAAAAACAATCAACGGAAAAGCATACAAATCAACTTAGCTAGCGAAGAGGTTCGATCCGACAATACAAAAAACAATGAGAGAGATATTATTTGGAAAATAATGGCGATTGGTAATGAATGTTATCTTGCACTTGGTGCTAGACAACTTGAAAGGATTAAAGTAGCTTTCTCTAAAATTGAAGATGGGATTAAATTTTCTGGATCAGGATATGGAGAAATATATATTGGTGAAAATAGACACTCTTATACCTCTGACAAATACAAGAACTACATACCAAGTAGATCAGGATTTTATATTTTCAGAAATAAAGATGCATTCATGGATAATAGCTATGGCATGGACCCAAATCAAATGATTTTACTGTTTAAATTGATACCAATGTAACATAGAAACAGCCTGCAACCACACCACTAAGTAATTATAATTTTGAAACCAAACTCCATCTGCTGTAAATTCAAATCACCAAAATAGAAGTCTCAAAAACAACATTTAAATAAGCCACGATGAATTTAAAAACCATCTCACTCCTGATTTTAGCTTCCTTGCATATTCTAGGATGTAGCAATAGTGAAAAGAAATCTACTGACACAACTGACTTCCTCGCCTCCAACATTGATTCTACCATTAATCCGGCAGAAGATTTCTTCCTATACGCCAACAATGGCTGGTTCAAGAAAAACCCCATTCCTGCCAGCGAGGGCAGCAACGGATTGTGGCAACTCATCCGCGATACCATCAATGCACAAGTGAAAGAGATTTGTGAGAACGCTTCCGCGGATGTCAAAGCCGCAAAGGGCAGCAACAAGCAGAAAATCGGCGACATGTTTTTCTCAGGCATGGACAGCGTAACCATCAACCAACAAGGTGTCGGTGCCATCAGGGCGGAGCTCGCCCAACTGGCATCCATTAAAGACCCGATATCGGTAGCAAAGGCCTGCGCCATAGTGCACATCACCAGCGGATCACCCATGTTTGGGATGTATGTGGGACAAGATGATAAAATCAGCAGCAAGCATGCGGTGTTCGTCTACCAAGGCGGACTCAGCCTGCCCGACCGCAGCTATTACTTCGACACCGATGAACGCGCTTCCAATATTCGCAAGGAGTTCGTATCGCACTTGAAACGGATGTTCATGAACATCGGACAGGATTCCATCATTGCAGGCAAAACCGCTATTGATGTGATGGCTTTGGAAATGGCTCTAGCCAAGGCATCTCGCAAGAAAGAGGATACGCGCGACCCACATAAGAATTACAACAAAATGTCGATGGCGCAGCTGGTGCAGTCTACACCAAATTTCGAATGGAAAACATTTATGGGCGAACTGGGTTTGAATTCCGTTGATACCGTCATTGTAGGACAACCCGAGTTCCTTACTGCGTTGAATGGATTGGTGAAGCAGACTCCTTTATCCACTTGGTCAAGTTATCTGCAATATCATTTCGTGAAGGGACTTGCCCCCTACCTCGATGACAGAACTTATGCAGAGCATTTCGGGTTTTATAACACTACCATGCGTGGTATCGCCGAGATGAAACCTCGCTGGAAGCGCGTAGTGGATCAAACCAACTCGAGCCTGGGCGAACTCATCGGACAAGTTTATGTCGACGAATACCTGCCGAAAGGAACCAAGGAGAAATTGCAGCAAATCGGTAACGACATCAAAGCCGTATATGCCGAGCGCATCAAGAATCTCGATTGGATGAGTCCTGCCACCAAGGAGAAAGCGCTCGTGAAGCTGAATGGCATGGTGATGAAGGTGGGTTACCCCGATAAGTGGAAAGACCTCTCATCCCTGAATGTGAATCGCAGCTCCTATGTACGCAATGTGATTGCCGCCAACAAGTGGGAGATGGCCTACAACACCAACAAGTTCGGAAAACCTGTCGATCGCAACGAATGGTTCATGTATCCGCAGACCTACAATGCGTACTATAATCCTTCCAACAACGAGATCGTGGTTCCTGGTTCCAACATCATCGTTCCTGGCTATGAGCGTGTGATGGCTGATGACGCGATCCTCTACTCCATCATCGGTGGCTCCACTTTCGGCCACGAAATCACTCACGGATTCGACGACCAAGGTGCCAAATATGATGTGAATGGCAACTTGGAAAATTGGTGGACCTCCGAGGACAGCGTGCGCTTCTTTGCAAAAACCCGCATGGTGGTGGATCAGTTCAACCAATATGTGGTGGTCGACAGTCTGCGCATCAATGGCGAAATGACCTTGGGAGAGAACATCGCCGACATCGGTGGTATCATGATGGGATATGAGGCGTTCAAAAAAACCAAGCAATACCAAGAGAAGCAATCCATCGCCGGACTAACACCCGACCAGCGATTCTTCCTGGGCTATGCGTTGGCTTGGATGATCAATACCCGTCCGGAATCATTGGCCGACCAAGTACGAAGCGATGTTCACTCCCCTGCCAAGTTCCGAGTCATCGGACCCCTGGCCAACATGCGCGAGTTTCATCAAACCTTCGGTGTGAAACTGGGAGATGCGATGCATCGTCCTGACAGTTTGATTGTGAATATCTGGTGAGCGAAGTATTAATAGAATTTGTCGTTCTGCATCCAAAAAAAACTGATACCCGTTCATTTGTTATCGAGCAACCTTTGGTTGATGGTTTTGGCGACGGCTTCTGCAACCGAGTGTACATGAAGCTTCTCATAGATGCGCTTGATGTGTGAGTTGATGGTGTTGTAACTTAGGTTCATCTTATCGGCAATCTGTTTGTAGGACAAGCCTGAAATCAAATGCCCCAACACCTCCTTCTCGCGCTCACTCAATCCATAGTCGGGTGTTTTAGCAGCCGTCTCTTGCTCGCGGAAATATTGGATGACCAAAGCAGCGATTTGCGGTGTTAGCGATGCACCTCCTTCGTTTGCATCCTTGATGGCATCGATAATCTTACTAATAGGTGCGCTTTTCAAGATATATCCAGATGCTCCTGCTTTTATGGCGTCAAAAATCTTGGCTTGGTCATCAAAAACCGTTTGGATGACGATTTGAATTTCAGGATAAGACCCTTTGATTAGCGTGGTTGCCTCGATACCCGATACCCCGGGCATTCCTATGTCCATCAATACTACATGTGGTCTACTGTTTCGTATGTCGCGAAGGGCATTGTTGGCATCATCATAAGATCCCACGAGCTCCAATCCTTCAGAAGAGGAAATCAATAGGCCTAGACTATCGCGTCTGTCAGCATTATCATCAAAAATGGCTACTCTAATCATGGTTAGGAGGTTGGGGTTTCAAGAGTTAGTTGCTGTACTGGAATTACAAAAGATATGATAGTACCTTTTCCAGGCATAGAATCTACTTTTAATGTTCCTCCCAATTCGGTGGCCCGCTTACGCATGCTGATTATACCATTGCCTGGCTTCGTGTTGGATGGATCAAATCCGATACCATCGTCGGATATGATGATATGTATGGAACCATCGGAGGATTTAACCGAACAAAGAACATGATTACCCATTCCATGTTTGATGGCATTATGAACACCCTCCTTGAAAATTAGAAGGATATTCCTACGAGCACGCATGGATAAATGCAAGTCGTCGATCAGCTTTTCATTTTCCAGTTTAAACTCAACATCTTCGCCTACGAGCCTCTCAGTAGCATATTGCCGCATCTTATCTGTAAGGTGCCCAAGTGAATCATTCTTGGAATGTATCGCCCAAACGATATCATTCATAGACTCCATCATGCGTTGCGCAGAGTCGGCAATCTTCCGAAGCATATTTTATCTGTTCGCCTCATCTCCCCGAAGGCCCAACTCCGCATAAACAGATATGCTTGACAAGGTTGATCCTACATCATCATGCAAATCGTCGGCGATTCTACCCCGCATACCCTCCATTTCCTGAAGGTATTGCCTGTTGCGATCCAGCTCGCCAATAACCGCATTTTGAGCCTTTATCTTCTCCAATTGCTCGCTCTTGGCCTTATATCCCAATCCAGTGTTAAATAACAGAATTTCGAAAGTTATTCCTGCCAGAGTAAATAAGGAATTGTCGACTCCAATGCGTAAATCCATTAGGGGCAGCAGCATTGCAATAAAATTTCCTACAAGTGCGAAAAAACTACCTAATAGTACAAAGTTGACCAATCGATCCTTTTGTAAATAAAAATATCTTATAAGGTAAAGGGAGAAGAATAAGAAAATAATGGTAAATACTCGCATCAGCCAAATGGACCAAGCCGACTTGTAAAAGAAAACAAAGGCAATTGAAATGATTGTGACAAAAAGAATGATCCATTCCGTCCGCTTCATTATTGTATTTATGTGAGGGAAACGGGTGGCTGTGCCTATGAAGTATCTTGAAAATCGAAGATAAAAGAAGAAAGGTAAGGCCAAGAAGGCATCGTTCATATAGGGTGCCACCATCGGTACCATGTCCATCAACAAACCTGTATTATACCAATAATCCAATCGACAGAAAAAATACACCAGCAAACAAGAGAGAAAGTAAAAATAATTTAGGTAATCCGGGGATTTGCTGATGCGATATTGAAGCAGTATGTAAACTGCTTGAAAGAGCACAATAGCTAAAAATGCCGTAAGAATGATTATGGTATATCTGGTTGAAATGAATTTCTCCAAGCCGTCGTCGTATGTACTGGAGGTTGGAACAAAGTCGACACGAGGCACAACCCGAATGAGAACTGATTTATTCCTCACATAAACCTTACTCAATCCGGAAGGAATGGCCAGATCTACATAATAATATCCATGCTCTTGCCTTGAATTTAATCCATATATGATGCCGGATTCATGCACCAAAACGACATTACTATCTGTTAGATGCTGATTCATTCTCACCGTAACCATTGTTTCACGAGGAAGTTGGTTATTCAGGTCGGTGGCATACCAAAATGGTTTGCGGTCTACATAAAAAGCAAAATCGTCTATCCCATTCAAATCCGCAGGGTGATAGAAATCCCTTTCACTAGGGAGATCATATCCGAATGCAATGGCAACTTCCCCTACCCTGACGATTCCGGTTGCGGAGTCAACCCGCAACAAAACATTTGCATTCCATTCACTCGCCAAGGCGGAAATAGAAACAAAAAAGAATACAATTGAAAACACCAGTCTATTGGGAGAGATGGAGTACCACAGAAAAAAAACTGATTTCATCCGGCAAAAATCGAAAACCTACCTCAAGGAAGCAATGCCTAAATATAGTCATAAAAAAAGGACCGTTATTTAACAGTCCTTTCGCATATTATATTCTTTCAAAGGTTTACTGCACCGATATCTTATTGGTAACACCCTGTTGTTGATCATGCACCTGCACATAATAAACACCCTTATCAAGGTTTGCAATGTCTAACTTCTCTGTTGTACTACCCGATGCAGCGTTAAATCGATAATCCATGACCATTTTTCCAAGTGAATCGTAAATGCGGACCTGGTATCTGCTGTTTTGATCGCCTTCAACCCTCACTACCAATTGACCCTGATTGTTGTTATATACCTGAACCATTCCATTCACCGGCGAACTGCATCTGACCGAAATGGTTTTCAGTTTTTCAGTGGTGCCATCGTAATCAGTTTGAGACAACCGATAATAGTTAATACCATTGGAGGCATTGGCATCGATGAAGCTATAGTCGCTCAACTGATTTGATGTTCCTGATCCTTTGATGCGCTCAACGGTTTCAAATACGGTTCCGTTGATACTTCTTTCCAATGTGAAATAATCATTGTTGCGCTCGGTTGCAGTAGCCCATCCCAACTTCACATCACCTTGCTGCGAACATTCCGCATCGAAGGCGAGCAATTGTACAGGAAGCGGATTCAACACCAACACACCAACAGAAGAGAGCGAAAATGGTCCAAACTGCGTAGTGGTATTGGATTGAATGGATCCTGAAGAAGAGCCGGAAGCACCTCCTGTATAATTCCTTTCAGCTGAACTGGTGGTCCAATTACCTGGACACAACACATAACAGTTGGAATTTTCCCACCCCGAACCAGACCAACGACCAACGCTCAATGAGTCAAATTTGTAGATACCACTCCAAGCGGCATCTTCCCAATATAAACGAACCTTGGTAGAGGCGCCATCAACAACCGTTTTGTTCAACGACCAATATTCTTTTTTACTAACATGATCCAAAATGGTGATGGGAGCCGCCGCCATAGCTGTCGTGTTGGAGAATGGCGAAGCCACATAGCTGGCCTCAAATTCGGTGGAGATGCTGGGAGCAGCCACAGCTATACGCGACCACCTGCCAGCATCACCTGTTGGGAAAGTAAATGCGGTTTGCCCTTGTCTTCGAATGAATCCGTCCACATAACTGGCAGCAGATCCTCCATCAGGCGTTACTGTAGCAGTTGCAGGTATTCGCACCCAGGGTGCCGTTGCGGCAGCTTGAGATGTGTTTAAAACACCACTGGTCAATTGTAAATTAGTAGTTACATCAGTGTTGGATGTTAGATTAACGATTTGCGTTGAGCCGGACTTGTTGATGATTAAATTGGCAACTGAAGCAGGATATGTGCCGCTTGTAGTGGTTGTAGTAAAGTTTCCGGTAGATTGAGGAGACAACCCCTCATAATACTCAAAGGTTGCACCTGAATTGAATGAGCGTGTACCAGAAACCTGAACATTGCCTGATGCACCACTGGCTGTAATTCCTGCAGCACTGCCAATTCCCAGATGGGCTCCGGTTTGAAGACTGAAATTGCCTGAACCTGTAACCGGATAGCTGCTGCACATAAGTTTGCCACCAGTTTCGACAGTTAATGCCGTAGA
>JBKCHO010000045.1:0-16050 GCA_046302815.1 Bacteroidota bacterium
AAACCCTAGATAAGTCTTCCAAGGGCAGGGCTCACTTCTTCATCCTTGAAACGCTTCGTAATCTACAGCCTTCTGCAGCAGCCGATATTCCAGGTTGTACCAGTGCGCTTTCGGTTGCAGAATTTGATGGAAAATATCGCAAACTCATGGAGCATCTTTTGGGCCATGTGTATGTTTTGAACAACTCCGAGGACCTCTCTAACATCGATACAGGAACACTTGATAAGGGTTTTGTCATACTCTCCTCCAATGGGAGATTCCTGCGACAGCGCTACACCCTTGGTGGCGGTTCGGTTGGGCAAGGTGACGGAAAGCGAACCGGTCGCCAAAAAAACCTACAACAACTCGCCGAAAAAATCGAGTTGCACAAGGAAGCCATTGTCAAATTGCAAGCCGAGATATCCGAAACCGAAACCAATATCGCTTCCTTGCGCGGATTTAGCTCTGCTGGATCAGCCGATGTATCCCGTTTGGACAATGAATTTGCCAAAGCATCTGGAAGGGTATCGTCGCTTAATAACAATAGGGAGTTTCTACTTTCCGCAATCAGCTACACGAAAAATACAACAGACAGGCTTGATGAAGAGTTGCGTGGATTAACGGAGCGTACCAATGAGGGAGAGAGTGGATCCGCATTTTCAATTGAAGCTCGCAAAAAAGAACTTACAAACCTGCTTGAGCAGCAGTCATCGCAGCAGCAACGGTCGAACGATTTGCAGCGTCATGTTAGTGAGATGTCCGGTGCATACAACACCAAAAACATCCAGTTCTACCAGCAACAAAACAAACTCCAGAACATCACCCGAGAAATCAGTTTCAAGTCAAACCAGATAAGCAACCTGACCAAGAACCGGGAAAACCAATCTGGCGAACTCGAAGGTATTTCCACGCAACTACAAACCCTATCAGCCAGCGTCCATGAAAACCATGAACTGCTTCAAGGATTATTAACTAAGCGAACCGAACAGGAAACTGCACTTCGCGCACACGAGGATTCATATTATAAATCCAAGGGGGAAATAGAATCAGAAGAAAAATCCATCAGCGAAAAGCGTAAGCAAAAGGAACATTCTGAAGCCATCATCCGTGAAATTCAAAATCAAAAAAACGGATTAATGATTCAAATGACCGCACTACGCGAGAGATTGAGCATCGAATTTGAAATCACATTGGATGATTTACAAGACCGTGAACCTGATCCAGAGCAGAACCCTGACGAACTCAGGGCTAGAGTTGAAAAACTGAAGACGCAATTAAGCGAATTCGGAGCCATAAATCCAATGGCGCTTGAATCATTCAAGGAAATCAAAGAGCGTCATGATTTTATCCTGAAAGAGCAAGACGACTTGAACAAGGCTAAAGAATCCTTGCTCAAAACCATTGCAGAAATAGACGGAACAGCCAAAGAGAAATTCATGGAGGCGTACAACGCAGTGCGCGCAAACTTCATCCATGTTTTTCGTACCCTGTTTTCCGAGGAGGACAACTGCGACCTATTGTTGACTGATTTGGCCAACCCTCTTGAGTCAGATGTTCAAATCATCGCACAACCCAAAGGAAAAAAGCCGATGTCAATTGACCAGCTTTCGGGCGGAGAAAAAACTCTTACCGCAACATCCTTGCTGTTTGGTGTGTATCTGTTAAAGCCTTCGCCGTTCTGTATTTTGGATGAGGTTGATGCCCCGCTAGACGACGCCAACATAGGTAAATTCAGCAAAATCATTAGAACCTTCTCCAAAGAATCTCAATTCATCATCATCACCCACAACAAATCCACCATGGCCGAAACGGATGTAATGTATGGCGTAACGATGGTTGAGCAAGGTGTTACCCAACTAGTGCCAGTTGATTTGAGAGAATATGCTTAAATTATTTCTTCTTGGGTCCGAAAATACGATGAAAAAATCCGGGCTTTGCTGAAACATAACCCGAGCCCTTCTTTCGGTTTTTCTTCATCCGCTTCCTGGTCTTTTTATCTTGGAGCTTCAGATGTCTCTTCCTACCCTCAATTTCAGCTTTGCGTGCATCCTGCTTTTGCTGCTCCTTCTTTTCGTGTGCCTGCTTCTGCTTCTTGGTCATCTTTTTATCCTCCTGTGCCAAGGCAGAGCCAGAGCCAATCAAGAAAAAGAAAAAAAATGCTAGGATAAACTTTAAAGGCGCTGTGTTCTTGGCTATCAATTTTTCATAAATCATCTTCCAGAGCTTTTTGGGTAATTGGCATCCAGCTGTATTTTTTCATCGCCGGCCTGATAGGGTAAGAATGTCAAAATGAGTTGAAACATTTCATCCGTTGTGCGCATGCTTCCCCCCAATCCGGAAATTTCTCTTGGAGGATTAAACGGATTATTGGGATTGGATGTTGTATTGTCGAATTCGCCTTTTGCCACCAAGGTTGATCCTGCAGGAATTCGCACCATCTTCGGAAAAGTGTAAAAATATTGCCAACGGAAATCCCATCTATTGATTCTAATGAGGGGAATGGTGTCGCCGTCGGGTTTAATTGCAAAAGCTAAGAATGACTTGCCCAATAGGTGCATGTGAGGGTTAATCGTAACCAATGAAATGTCGTTGCGAATGGTCGCTCTAGTTGTGAATTCCATAACAGTATCGGGAGGAATGACCAACTCAGGCACGATGTCTGAAATGCCAAGCGTTCCCAATTGCGTCTCCATGAAGGGTCGTTCAGGAGGCCGGGGTGCAAAAAACAGATTGATCCTGGGCTTGTCTGTTTCGTCCACTGCCGTTGGACCATAATGTACATCTCTGAGTAAAAAAACACCCTTTTTAGTGATTCGATAACCTCCCATTCCTTCAGGGTAACGCTGTGGTTCTACTCCAGGTAAGTAGTTGAAAACTGAAGGGACAAGCATAGGATAAGTTCCATCATCATTCAACAAGTCTATAGACTTGTAAGATGCATCCAATGTGCCTGCTAACTCCCTATCCACATAGCGCGCACCTTGGTAAACATTGCGTTTTTGGGAGGGATCATATTGAACCATATGCCCATTTACATGATGTGAAAGCTTCCTGTTTCCAGGGACATATTCGATGAGTCGGATGAAGGTATCCTTGTCCAACTCATAAGGGATCTTAGCAACCAAAAAACGGTCGCGATTATCTCCTTTGATCTGTATCGGCTGATCCAATTCGATGACCATATCCGGTTTACCGAAAATAGAACCATTGGGATAGTCGGGAACTATTGGTGGTTTCTTGGAATCGCCTTCCGGACAGCCTGCAGCAATCCATTCCAAAATCATATCCCTCTCTGACTTCACTAAAACTTTCTCTCCAACGAATCGACTGTAGGATGTATCGGCAGGCCATGGAGGCATAATACCCTTGGAGATCACTTTTGAAATCGTCTTTGACTTGGACTTCACATCCTTTAAAGTGATCAGCTCAAATGGTCCTGCTTCTCCTTTCCTGTGGCAGGGCGTACAGTTCTTGTGAATGATTGGTGCAATATGCTCATTGAATGTAAGCTCCGTTTTTTCGACCTTGGTAAGACAAGAACCCCAGAAGCAAATAGCTAAGGGGAGAACTAGAAAAAAAGTCTTCGATTTCGAGAACATCATTCTATGAAACAGCCATGGGCCACAGTGGAAGGATAGGGCGGTTTTGAACCCTTTGATAAGCTATCAAGAACAGATGCCAAATACCGCTCTGTTATTACTATGCGCTTTACTCCGAAATCGGGGGATCTGTCATCTATGGCGCCTGTATAAACCGTTTCACCCTTACGATTGGTAACAATCGCCTGTGGGGTCACTTCCGCCTTTAGCAGCCGCACCATTGTGTTGGATGTATCCATTAATGCTAAAGCGTCTATGCGGTTTTCTTTATGAAATGCATGGATGGAACTGTCGTTGTAATATGTACCCGGATAGACATAAACCAAAGAATTATGAACTGAATCGATTGCCAACAATTCATCTACGGATTGGATGCAAATAGGACACTCAGGAGAAAAAAAGACAAAGGCCGTGTGATCTCTGACATCCAAAAGAGAATCAATGGAAATCTGTCTACCATCCACAGATTCTATTTCAACATCCCTTATATTCCGTGGTTCAGTACAATGAACCAGCAGAAAGGCAAAAGCCCAAAACAACCTATTCATATCGTAAAGATAATCCAGAAAAAAGAAACAAGAATTATTCCTTGAAAGGATTGCGTTGTATCCAATCCTTAGGACCAAGACTCCCTACAATAGCCTTTGTTACCGTGTTGAGAACCTTATTATTGAAACGCATATAACACTGAAGTGCGTGTGGCTTTGCACCTACAACGCTTTTGATTTCGAGAGCCGTACGGCCGTAATACACTTTAACACAACGATGAGAAATGGCATCATCTATCAGACCGTAGAGAATGTTTTGGTACAGGTCCAACTCTCGATTCAAACCGTAATTCAATCCGATATAATGAGCTTCCAAAACCCCACCATGAATGATGGCTGTTCGGAATGCGATCAGCTCCCCACGAAGCATGTATCCCGTAATAACGAACCTGTCGCCAAGCTGCCTCTTCAATGCATGGATATATTCAAAGCCTGGGTTCACCAGTCGAATAGGGGCTTTGGCGAAAACCTCTTGGAAAAGGCCCCTAATGACTACCTGATGATCCAAAAGATTTTTTTCGCTTAAGACCTGCTCTTGAACTCCTTCAAGAGATCTTCGAACAGCATTGGCCCTGACCCGGTATTTTGAACTAAGAGCAGCAAGATAATCCTCGAATGATCGCCATTCAGGATTCAAATCCAAAATCATCTCGGGATCCGTACGAAGTGGAAATCCCATTCCCGGAAGAAACCAGTGCATAAGATTCCCGTTATAGGAATAAAAATCCTTAATCATTTCCGCCACAATACGAGAGCCTTTCAATGATTCCAAAACCGAATTTTTAACCTTTTGGAAATGACTACCCGCTAACAATAAACTATTGTCGTCGATGGCAACCATTCCATACTCGCCACTAGACAACAAACTGCCGCAAACCAACACTGTGGGCTTTCCTTGCTCATTGGATTTGAATAACAATCCATTTATGGTAGCGGCTATGGCCGATGACAACCCGCCGTATTGATCCAAATTCAAGACACCGCCCAATCCTTCGTCGGACAGATCTACGGCCTGGAAACAAAAAACGGCAACAGGTTCATTTGCTCGATAAAGAATAACATATCTGAATGACAATCCAGCTATAGAAGCATTCTCTAGCGCTTTTAAATAATCCAATGAAACAAAAAAACCTCTTCCGCTGACTACTTGCTCCCAATGGAACGGATCCAATTCACATGCAGAGTTTACAACGGTATATCGGATGTCTTGGTTCAAAATAAAACAGGTGTGTGTATTGAAAATGGAATGAAATAGGCGAACAATGGTAAATTCAAATGGTTTTGAATCCGCAAAACTATATACCGTGCTTTATTGCCAATTGCCTAACCATTTCATAAACAGCAGGACAAACCGCACTGTTTTTAACAATGAGATTCAAGGATTTGCTTATTGGCAGCGTATCGGTGTGAGGGTATCCTTTGCAAGCTTGAGGCCTATGTTCATAAACGCTGCATTTGTTGTCTGGTAGAAGGAAGGGACAAGGAATAGACTGAGGAACATAATCGCCATCCTGATCCAACTTTAAATATCGGTTTACCATCTCGCCTGGTCGAATTCCGAAATGGTCTGCCAAACGGCTGATGTCGCGCTCTTTGAAAACCGGACTGATGGTTTTGCAGCAGTTGGCACAGGAGAGACAATCGGTTGTCTCGAATACCTCAGCATGCAAATCGAACATCTCCCCGTCAATTCCCTTTTTGGAATGCTTGGTCAACTTTTCCAAAATTTTCCGGTTTTCACGCTCAATGCGGTGGGAATGCCGGTTAAGTTCCTCTTGGGAAATGGGCATGGGTGGTGATTTTCAAATTATTCCGTGAAACAAATCGGACCGCAAAGTTACACCAAAAGCGAACCCGAATCCATAACTTTGTAAGGTACCCCATTACATACCCAATCATTTCCAAATCTTCAATATGGAACAGTTTATTGTCTCCGCTAGAAAATACAGGCCTTCCACTTTTAACACCGTGGTTGGACAACAATCCATCACCACCACGCTCAAAAACGCCATCCGCACCAATCAACTGGCTCAGGCATTTCTATTCACTGGTCCCCGAGGCGTTGGCAAAACCACTTGTGCAAGGATTCTAGCCAAAACCATCAATTGCTCCAACTTGACAGCAGAAACTGAATGCTGTAACACTTGCGACTCATGCGTTGCTTTCAACAATGGCCAAAGTTTGAATATTTTCGAATTGGATGCTGCATCAAATAGCTCTGTCGATGACATGCGTGCGCTGGTTGAGCAAGTACGATATCATCCACAAGGCGGAAAGTACCGCACCTACATCATCGATGAGGTTCATATGTTGACTACGCAGGCCTTCAATGCTTTTCTCAAAACTTTGGAGGAACCTCCCGCCTACGCGAAATTCATACTGGCTACTACCGAAAAGCACAAAATCATACCGACCATTCTTTCAAGATGTCAGATTTTTGATTTCAACAGGATTACTGTCAACGATATTGCCGAGCACTTAGCATATGTAGCCAAAAGCGAAAATGTAACAGCCGATCCGGAAGCACTGCATCTTATCGCGCAGAAGGCCGATGGCGCCTTGCGGGATGCCCTTTCCATCTTCGATCAACTGGTAAGTTATGCTGGAAGCCACATTACATACAAACATGTTTCCGAGAACCTGAATGTTCTCGATCATGAATACTACTTCAATTTCACAGACATGGTTGTGAAAGGCGACTTGCCCTCTTGTCTGATGCTTTTGGATAAAATAGTTAAGGATGGTTTTAATCTACATCACTTTGTAATTGGCTTCGCAACCCACATTAGGGATCTGATGATGTGCAAAGATCCGCAAACTGCCTCCCTCATTGAAACGACCAATACCATCCGTGAACAATACTTAAGCCAATCGAATCGCCTAGCACCAGGATTGCTTTTTCAATTTCTTGATTTGCTCTCCAAATGTGACTACCAATTTCAGTCGGCGCAAAACCAGCGCCTCCATGTAGAAATCGCTTTGATGAGAATGTGTGCGGCATCAGGAAGACCCGACCTGACAACACCAGTAAGGACGGAACAGCCAGCAACGAGCGTAACATCTCCTTCAATACAAAATTCATTTGCTCCACCGTCCAACCCCACGACCATTCCACCAGGCATGTTGCAGCAAGATGCGATTGCTGTTCCCGAAATAAAAAAGGCTGCCCCTCCGGTATCCATCAAAATTGAAAATCAAACCGCCAACATACCAGCCATAACACCAAAACCTGCAGCCTCTTCACCAACCAGGACAAGTAGATCTGCAACTATTTCGATTAGCAAGACATTAGCTGTTGGGGGCTTGGGAGGCAACAAATCAAAAGAGGATGAGGACCCTGCCATGATTTATGCAGGCTACAAATTGGATGTCGATGCAGCCATCAAAGCCATTAAAAAAATCAGTGATGGCATGCTTGAAGTTGGAAGAAAACAAGTCGGTTTGTCGTTGGTTTCATACCCACTGGAAATAGTAGATGAAAACATCATCGAAATCCCCGTGGAGAATCTAGTTCAGGCCGATGAGATTCGTTCCAACAGGGTGGAAATCCTCAAGTGGCTTCGTGAAAGCGAAAATCTCAAGTGTGGAGATATCCGATGCCGGATTCTACCCTCGAATGAGGTCAAAAAAACGGCCTACTCCCCAACTAAAAAATTCAATACCATGACAGAAACAAATCCAATGCTGGCCAAACTAAGGCAAAAGTTGGACCTGGATCTGGATTTCTAGAAACTCTCACATTTATTACTTTTGCAATCCATTTAAAAACTAGACTATTATGCAAGGACAAAAAATTTCCAATACTGGCGGTAAACTGAATGTTCCCGACCAACCCATTATTCCTTTCATCGAAGGAGACGGAACGGGACCAGACATCTGGGCTTCCTCCGTCAGGGTTATAGATGCCGCTGTGGAAAAAGCCTATAACGGAAAGCGTAAGATCGTTTGGAAAGAAGTGTTGGCAGGTGAAAAGGCATTTAACCAAACGGGTAATTGGTTGCCCGATGAAACTTTGGATATCATCAGAGAACACTTAATCGCCATCAAGGGCCCATTGACTACACCTGTTGGAGGCGGTATTCGTTCATTGAATGTGGCGCTTCGTCAAATATTGGATTTATATGTGTGCTTAAGACCTGTGCGTTGGTTTGAGGGAGTCCCCTCACCTGTGCGTCACCCTGAAAAGACCAACATGGTTATCTTCCGCGAGAATACTGAAGATATCTATGCTGGCATTGAATATATGGCAGGTACACCTGAAGTGAAAAAAGTGATTGAGTTCCTAAAAACCGAGATGAAGGTGAACAAAATCCGCTTTCCAGAATCTTCGTCGATTGGAATAAAGCCTGTTTCCCAGGAAGGTTCTGAAAGATTGATTCGCGCAGCGATTCAATATGCTGTAGATCACTCGAAACCTAGTGTAACATTGGTACACAAAGGGAATATCATGAAATTCACCGAAGGTGGATTCAAGAAATGGGGATATGAATTGGCTGAGCGTGAATTTGGCGACAAGGTTTTCACCTGGAACCAATATGACAAAATCGCTGAGGAGAAAGGTAAAGATGCTGCCGAGTCTGCCATGAAATCAGCCGTTTCTGCCGGCAAAATCATCATCAAGGATTCTATCGCGGATGCCTTCTTGCAACAAATCCTGCTTCGTCCTGATGAATACTCGGTTATTGCAACTTTGAATTTGAATGGCGACTATGTTTCAGATGCCTTAGCAGCTTGTGTTGGCGGTATCGGTATCGCACCCGGCGCTAACATCAACTATGTTTCAGGACATGCCATCTTTGAGGCGACTCATGGAACCGCACCCAAATACGCCGGTCAAGACAAAGTAAATCCAGGTTCTGTTATTTTGTCTGGTGCAATGATGCTCGAGCACCTTGGTTGGCACGAAGCAGCAACACTCATTTATTCGGGAATGGAAAAGGCCATTGCTTCCAGGAAAGTCACTTATGATTTCCATCGGTTGATGGACAACGCGACTTTGCTCAAATGCTCCGAGTTCGGAGACGAGATCATTCGTTGCATGAATTAATACTCTTGCCTATCCATGGGCCTTCGGAAAAACCAAAGACCCACAAAATCTCCGCCAACGAATAAATTCCCAACGGCATGCCCCTGCTAGGAAGTATCATCAAAAGCGGAATATCGCTAAGATCCAAAATAAGGTTTGAGCGCTCTACTCCCGAGCAACATCAACGCAAAGTGTTGAAGTACTTGCTCTCGAAAGCGCAAAACACCCTTTTTGGACAAGCATATAAATTCCCGAAGCTTCTGTCCAGCACCCAATATGTGAACAAGTTCAGGCTGACCGTGCCTGTTCATGATTACAACAGTATTTTCTCCAATTGGTGGAATAAGGCTTTGCACAACGAAGAAGATGTTTGTTGGCCTGGTCAGGTTCGTTATTTCGCTCTGAGTTCGGGCACATCCGAATCATCAAGCAAGCATATCCCTGTGACAAAGGATATTATCAAGTCGATTCAAAAAGTAAGTGTCAACCAGATTCTGTCGCTTTCAAAATACGATTTGCCTGAATCACTTTTTGAAAAGGGCATACTCATGCTCGGAGGAAGCACACACTTACATCAAAAAGGAAGTTATTTTGAAGGTGATTTGAGCGGAATCACAGCGAGCAATATTCCATTTTGGTTCCAACATTTTTACAAGCCTGGTAGAAGGATTGCAAAAGAAAAGGATTGGAATGCTAAGCTGGAGGAAATTACAGAGAAAGCGCCAGAATGGGATATAGGAATTATTGTGGGTGTTCCTGCCTGGGTGCAACTACTCATCGAGAAAGTCATCGAACGCTACAAATTGTCGAACATCCATGATTTGTGGCCTAACTTATCGATTTATGTTCATGGGGGTGTATCTTTCGAACCTTATCGCAAAGGCTTCGAGAAGCTGCTGGGAAAACCACTCACTTATATTGAAACATATCTCGCCTCAGAGGGATTCATTGCATACCAGGATGAGCCAGGCGAGAAAAGCATGCGGCTCAATCTGAACCATGGGATTTTCTTCGAATTCATTCCATTCAACTCACAAAACTTCACACAGGATGGTGAAATCCTCGGAAGACCCAAAACTTTGATGGTACATGAAGTGGAAGAAGGGCAAGATTACGCCATACTTCTTTCCACCAATGCCGGCGCTTGGCGTTATCTGATCGGAGATGTAGTCCGATTCACCAATAAAACCAAATGTGATATCATCATAGTAGGAAGGACTAAACATTTCCTGAGCTTATGTGGCGAACACCTTTCGGTGGATAACATGAACAAAGCGATTGAAATGGTTGCCGATGAAATGAATATTAGCATCAATGAGTTCACGGTTGCAGGCATACCCTATGGAACCATGTTTGCACATAAATGGTACATCGGAACAGACGACACAACCGATGCTGAAACACTCAGGGAAATTCTCGATGAAAAATTGAAAATGCTTAACGACGATTACCGTGTTGAAAGATCCTCGGCATTAAAAGATGTTTTCGTTGAGCTCGTTTCACCAACCGTTTTCCTGAACTGGATGGAAGCCCACAATAAAGTTGGTGCACAAAACAAATTCCCACGGGTCATGAAAAGCCATCAACTCGAAGCATGGGATGGGTTTGTGAAAGGAACTTCCGAAAACAAAAACAGATACTCGGCGGTATCCATGACAGAAGCAATCATCAGTGGAATCTTGCTGGGAGGGGTACTTGCATTTTTGGTTGGCCCGGTATTTTTCATGCTGGTGCATACGAGTGTTCACAAAGGGTTTGTTTCTGCCATGATGCTGTCGATTGGTGTGGTTTCAAGTGACGCCGTATTCGCTGGCTTGACATACTTGGGCAGCTCAAGCATCTCAGGTCTTCAAGAAATGAACTCTTTGATTGGAATAGCAGGCGGGGTACTTGTCGTTTTGTTTGGCGTTTTCAATTTATTAAAACCTCCATCGGTTAACGCAAAACAACTGAATTACAAAAACTCCACCAAAGGATCTCTTATAGAAATGGCAAAAGGATTTTCGATGAACTCTCTAAATCCGTCAGTATTGCTTTTTTGGTTGGGAGTTGCAGGAACCTGGTCGATACAAGATCCCCATGGACATCATGCTGAGGTGTTTTATGGGAGCGCCCTTTCAACCGTATTTATCACTGACTTAGCCAAAGCTTGGGGAGCTACACATCTTAAAAAAATAGCCTCTGCAGGATTTTTGATTTGGATGAACAGGGTATCTGGTATTTTACTTTTATTGTTTGGATTGGCTATGATTGTGAAGTTCCTTGGCCAACATTAAAAACCATATATTTATCTTTGCACCATCATTGGGATGTTAGCTCAGTTGGTTCAGAGCACTGCCTCGACAAGGCAGGGGTCACTGGTTCGAGCCCAGTACGTCCCACAATAGAAGACCTTGAATTACTTCAAGGTCTTTCCTTTTACCACCTTTTGGTCTTCGCGGAAGCGGTTCAAACTTTTCACTTTTAAGTATAAAAAAGCGCCTCGGCTTTCACTACTGGCAAAGTATTCTTTATCTCCATAGCTTAACTTGCCACCCAACTCCTTGTTCCAATCCAATGCTTGCAATGTGTATGCACCATCCCTGTTTTTCAAGCTACCGAATACCAAGTATCGATTGTCGCCATCTTCAAATGTCATTGTGACACGATTTCCATCAATCACCTCTTTGATCAAGCAAGGAGTACCTGATTTTATAAGGATTGACTCCAAAACCTGGTCTTTGATCAGGTTAAGAGCACCATCCTCTGTGCCCTTTTGAGTGCCTTGGGTATAACGAGTTAGAAATATATCGCCACTAACATAGAACTGCAATGACTTCAGATCCTCAGAATCGAGTTTATATTTTTCCCGCATTTGTTGGGTAAAAACCTCTGAGGTAGAGCCGCAAGAGGCTACGAAAATCGCCAGAGAAATGATTGCCAGTGTTTTGTGAAAACTTTTCATGGTTTATAAAGTTTGGAGATTGAAACAATGATTCCAATAATCGTTCCAAAAGAAACAAATCAAAAGCATTTACTTTGCTGTAATTCCATACCCAAACAATATGCTCGGCCCCGTTTATAGATTCTTTTTCAAAATCAGAGGATGGAAGGTGGTCGGTAAGATTCCTGATGACCTCAAGAAATTTGTTATGGTGGTGGCACCTCATACAAGTAATTGGGATTTCTTCGTAGGATTAGGTGCAAGGAGTGTGATGGGAGTGGATACCCGATTTGCAGGCAAAAAAGAATTGTTCCGTTTTCCTTTCGGTTGGATTTTCAAAAAGCTGGGTGGCTACCCAGTAGACCGATCCAAGAAGAATAATTTCGTGGATGCTGTTTGCGATATATACGATTCCAAAGAACGGTTTTCGATTTGCCTCACCCCTGAGGGAACAAGAAGTTATGCGCATGTATGGAAAACAGGCTTTTGGCATATTGCGCATAAGTTGAACATTCCTATCGTTATGATTGCCATGAATTATGAAACCAAAAGCGTGGTAATTGAACCTCCATTTTTTACATCCGGCAATATGGAAACCGATATTTCCAAAATGAAGGATTATTTCCGCAAGTCACCGGGCCTCCACCCAGAATTAGGCGTCCGCTGATTGAAAAAACATCTCGGAAAAATTAACCAGATATAGTTTTTCTGTGGCACGGGTTGAGGCTGTATACAGCCACCTCCAATAATTTGCATCAATCATTTCCTCTGTTAGATACCCTTGGTCAACATAAACGGCTTTCCACTGCCCGCCCTGCGCTTTGTGACAAGTTACCGCATAACCGAATTTGACTTGAAGAGCTTGAAAGTAGGGATCAGATGACAACGCAGCTTTTCTAGCTGACTTGGTAACCACTCCATCTATGCGACCCAACACAGCATTCATCAGTTTCAAGTTCTGTTCATTTGATAAAGATGGCGTTTCAACATGTAAGCTGTCTAGATTCACCATAGCCTCAAAGGGTGGTTGCTCCGAATAGTCTGTAAACTCAAGGTTCAAGTTCGCGAAGCGAAACCCATACATTTCCGTAAAACCGTTAACCCTCACCACTCTTAACATATCGCCGTTAGCAATGAACCCTGGCCCCTCCGAAGCCTCGAGCCAATGGTAATTGTTCTTGGTGCACATTAAATAATCACCGGCATTGATCTCCTCGGTGTACCACAATGATCCATATCTGATCTGACGGTTGTAGTTGTTTGCTGAACGGTTGGAGCGGCAAACCACAATGACTTGATCGGTACCGTATTTGCCATGATCACTGGCCAATTGCTCACCTACATCCGATGATGATAATCTAACTACATCGGGAAAACCCAAATTGAATTGGAACTTTTCTGATCCGTTCAATGATTGACGAAGAGCGGTCGCATTGAAAAGTATACCGCTTTGATCCTCTTGTCTAACAACTTGGGTTAATTCAAAATGGCCGGCACGCATCCCGAACCTGGAAATCATATATCGAACATCCAAGGCATTACTTTTCTCCTCTCCAACGGGTGGCAATTGAGCGGTGTCTCCAACCAAGATCAACCTACACCCCTCTCCTTGACTAACATATTCAACCAAGTCATGCAGCAGACTTCGACCCATATATCCTTGTCCTGAATGGTCTGGAATCATGGATGCCTCATCCACTATGAAAAATGTGTTTTTCTGGTTGTTAGGAGCCAACTTCATCTGAAAACTAGCACCCTCTCCTATATCCATCCTATAGATACGCCGATGTATAGTGAATGCCCTTTTTCCTGCATATCCAGACATCACTTTGGCGGCCCTACCAGTAGGTGCTAACAAAACAGAATTGGAGCCAATTCCAGGCAGTGTTTTGACTATGGCGCTGACCATAGTTGTTTTGCCTGTTCCAGCATAGCCTTTAATAACATAGGTGTCGCCCGTATGGCTGTTGGCAATGAAATTTGCCAGCCTTGAAACCAATTCGGATTGCCCTACCGTTGGTTCGAATTTTAAATTTCGAAGCAAGGCTGTAATAAGGGTTTCTTTGATTCGGTCCATGGAAAAGCCTCCAAATAGGATTTAAAATTAGGTTACTTATTCCTGCCAGATTCGAAAAAATCAAAAAATCGTAGATTTGTGTAGGAATAAAGGATCTTTGGCCGAAATACATCACCCAAGTCATTTGTTTCCGTTATAAAACGACCGTTTCAACCCAAACCAATAATAAATCATGCCTGAAATACACTTGGAGTTGAAACCGGATCTACAAATCGCTGGCCCTGCATATGAAAGAAACCAAGGCGGAGTGGCTGATCTTTATATACACATGGGTGAATTGAGTTTCTCATGCGCCATCGCGAATCCCTCTGCCAAAAGATTCGTCGCCTTCGAGCACTGGGATTTGGACAAAAAATTATCATCTATCCTAATCAAAGGCATTTTCGATGGCTCCAAATTGCTATCAAAACCAGAAAGCTTTCGAAAGACCACCTGTATCACGGAGAGTGCGCACAGCATTTTTGTTCCAGAACCTCTTTTCGACAAAAGCAATATGGTAGATCAACTTGAACTTTGCTACGGAGACATCCCTAATAATTTGTCTGTAGCATTTGAGGAAATACCTCTGTTGGGAGTTGTAAGTTGCCACACTAGCAATGCGAGCTTAAACGACACCATTGGTGATAAATATCGCCATGTCCAATTCCACAGTGCTTCTGCAGTCCGACTGGCCTACCTCGCTTCCGTATCTGGCCCCGGAAAAGATGCATTGATACTTGTAACCACGAACAACACAACCATGCAAATAACTGCGGTTCGTTCTTCCGCATTGCTTTTTAACAACTCTTTTCAATTTAACACTCCAGAGGAATTGACTTATTACCTGCTTCTCGTTTTGGAACAATTGAAATTGAGCCCAGAGGCTGTAGATGTTTTTTTTGCTGGAGATGCATCCAAGGCAGACCCAGCCTACTTACTCGCATGTAAATACATTACAAACTGCAGATTGTCGGGCTTGCCTTCTGTATTCACATACGAACCTGAATTTTCCTTTTTGGATGGTTGTAAGCACTTCAACTTGTTCTGCGGTCCAGTGTGCGTATCATAAGCGGAAAATATAAAGGAAGGGCGTTTCAACCTCCCAAAAACCTACCGGTTAGACCCACAACGGATTTCGCCAAAACCGGTCTGTTCAATCTGCTATCTAATAGAATCGATTTTCAAGCCTGTTGCTGTCTCGATCTTTTTGCAGGAACAGGTTCTATCTCCTTGGAGCTCGCATCCCGCGGATGCAACTCGGTTACGAGTATCGACAGGGATGCCGGCTGCATCCAATTTATCAAAAATACTACTGAAAGGCTTGAGGAAAAAAACATCCTGGCAATTAAGTCCGATGTGTTCAAGTACCTATCATCGTGTAAGAACAAGTTCGATATCATTTTTGCCGATCCACCCTTTGAAGCAGTTTACAGGAAAGATCTTCATGAATTTGTCTTCAACAACGGTTTACTGAAGGAAAACGGCATGTTGGTCATCGAACACACCTCCTCTGAAAGCTGGGAACACCTTCCCCATTTTGATTTCTCAAGGAGTTATGGAAATGTCGCTTTCAGTTTTTTCCGTAAAT
The DNA here is from genome assembly GCA_046302815.1 of Bacteroidota bacterium. GTDB lineage: Bacteria > Bacteroidota > Bacteroidia > AKYH767-A > OLB10 > JALRAP01. The sequence continues at coordinate 15,720 of JBKCHO010000045.1, forward strand.
TTGATTTGGATACAAACGCCTAGCACCGCTATCAAATGACAACAAATCGTACAGCCATATTCCCGGGTAGCTTTGATCCCATCACCATCGGCCATGTCGACCTTGTCCATCGTTCGCTTAATGTGTTCGACAAAGTAATCGTAGGCGTTGGCACCAACTCAGAAAAAAAATACCTTTTCGATGCTAGCAAGCGGCTGGAAATGGTTATTAAATCCTTCGATGGAAACCCCAAGGTATCTGTGATGGCATATGATGGTCTTACTGTTGACTTTTGCGAAAAGCACCAGGCGGGATTTATTCTTAGAGGGATTAGAAACGCATCAGATTACGA
>JBKCHO010000046.1:0-24110 GCA_046302815.1 Bacteroidota bacterium
CAGTAATAATATCCCCACTGGCACCACAATGACCTATTATAAAACAGGTGAAAAGCAAAGCACTATGGTTCATGATAAAAATGGGAAAACATCCATTATGACCATGTATTGGCAAAACGGCAAGGTTAAGGCTCTGGGTAAATATGTGGGTAAGGAAAAAGATAGTGTTTGGGTTTATTACAATGAATTGGATTCAATAGCATCAATAGAATCTTATAAACTTGGAAAACCACATGGTGTTTGGAAGGTATTTTATCCTTCAGGAGGGATTTCAGAGGAAACCACTTGGGAAAACGGTGCTAAAAACGGTCCTTGTGTCTCCTATTTCATGAATGGAAAGGTCAAAAACAGCCGCACCTTCAAAAATGGCACCCTTGACGGTGCATCCCTGATAAATCACACAAACGGTAGACCCTTTATGAAAGGAACCTATTCTAAGGGATTGATGCATGGAAACTGGCAATACTCCAATGAATCGGGAGCTTTGGATTCGGTTCAAACCTATGTAAACGGCGTTTTAAAATCCACAACCTTGAGGTAATCGTCACAGGTGCATCTTAAAGCCTTTTGAATTCATTATATTCGCTGAAAGGTAATACTGAGTAAATTGAGTAAGCACGGTCGCATCTTGGTAGCAATGAGTGGAGGTATCGATAGCTCGGTGGCTGCTATGATGCTACACGATGAAGGCTGGGAAGTGGTTGGCATAACCATGAAAACATGGGATTACGCCTCATCCGGAACATCCAAAAAAGAAACAGGTTGTTGTAGTCTTGACTCAATCAATGATGCTAGAGCCATAGCGGTACAAAGAGGTTTTCATCACTACATTCTCGATATCAGATCGGAATTTGGAGAATCTGTAATAGATAATTTCGTAGATGAGTATGTGGCTGGTAGAACTCCAAATCCTTGCGTAATGTGTAACACCCACATTAAATGGGAGGCACTTTACAAGCGCGCCGAACTGTTGGATTGCGAATTCATTGCAACAGGTCATTATGCCCAACTCCGCGAGGAAAAAGGACGGCGTATAATTTCGAAAGGCTTGGACCACACCAAAGATCAAAGCTATGTGCTTTGGGGACTCAGGCAGGAACTGCTTTCCAAAACCATGTTTCCTGTTGGAGGATACCAAAAGTCGGAAATTAGAAAAATGGCGTCCGATTGGGGATTCAAAGAACTCGCCAACAAAAGCGAAAGTTATGAGATTTGTTTTGTGCCCGATAACGATTATCGATCCTTCCTGAAAAATCGAGTACCAGGTCTTGCAGAGAAGGTAGATGGGGGCGATTTTGTTTCCTCAGATGGTAAGGTCTTGGGCAAACACAAAGGCTACCCGTTTTACACCATTGGCCAAAGAAAAGGCCTCGAGGTTGCTTTCGGAGAGCCAATGTATGTGACGCGGATATTACCGGAAAACAACCAAGTAATTCTTGGTAGATTTGAAGAATTGGAAAAGAAAACCATGATGGTGAGGGATGTGAATACCATCAAGTACGATCGAATACCCGATGCGATTGAGGCCATAACCAAAATTCGCTACAAAGACCCGGGAGCTCCCTCCACACTTCGTCAAACCGGCGAAACAGTGGAGGTTCTATTTCATCGAAATGTAACAGCGGTAGCTCCAGGTCAAAGCGCCGTTTTCTATGAAGACGATGATGTGATCGGCGGAGGATTCATTACGCAATAACGACATTCATGAAAATCATTACAGCGGCATTTATGGTTATTGTTACCCTTGGGATTTCCTCCTGCGGTAAAAAAGATGATGCGACTCCAAAAGCATCGGATGGATTCTATTACGCATATGCCCCAACCAAGGTTGGTCAGGAGGTAGTTTACAATGTCTCTGAAATAACAAAAGACGGCTTCAACGGACTTGAGGACACAATTCACTATCAGCTAAGGGAAGTGGTTGAATCCGAGTTCAGCGACTTAGAGGGACGACCATCTTTGCGCATAGAAAGATATGTTCGAGAAGACACAGCTAGCGCGTGGTTCATTCAAGATGTTTGGAGCTCCACTTTATTGGGAGACCGATTTGAAAAAAACGAAGAAAACACAGTATACATCAAGTTGCGTTTTCCAATCAAAGATGGCTTGGAGTGGAATGGAAACCTGCTAAATCAATTCCCCGCCCAAACTTATCGATTTACTTCCATCAATATTCCAACTGTCGTTTCTGGACTTACATTTGACTCTACTTTAACCGTTCTTCAAAATGATTACGAGGACCTGCTTGAGAAAAAATACGAAGTAGAGCAGTATGCTGCCGGCGTAGGACTCGTTTACAAAGAACAAATTCATATAGAAAAAAACTTCAACTCACCTGGTTCAATCATCTCCCAACGGAAATACAAACAAACCTTGGTATCCTTCAAAAACTGAAATCATGAAAAGATATCTGCCACTTATTTTTTTGATATGCCTTTCATCCTATGATGGGGTATCGCAAGCAAGCCGACATGTCATTTTTTTTACTGACAAGAACAATTCTCCATATTCCATCAGCAACCCACAGGCTTATCTCAGTGCTGCATCCCTGACAAGGAGATCAGTTCAAAATATACCCGTTACCATCCAGGACCTGCCGGTAAACCCCTCCTATATCACCGCGGTAACCCAAACAGGAGCAATATTGTTGAATCGGTCGAAATGGTTCAACTCGGTTACTGTAGAGATTACCACCCCGAGCACCCTTAGTGCAATCCTGTCACTCCCTTTTGTAAGTGGATCAACCGCCGTAGGCAGATTATCCGGTCCTGAAACCTTGGCAAGTAGAAAAATGGATGTGAATCTAAAAAGGCTTGAGAACAATCAAACTTCCCTGCAAAAAACCAATTCTTTTAATTACGGAAATTCCCTAAATCAGGTATCCATGCTCAGGGGCGACCTGATGCATAATGCAGGTTATACGGGGCAAGGAATGATCATCGCCGTATTGGATGCCGGATTCAGCAATGCCAATAACATTGCTCCATTAGATAGCCTTTTTGCTACAGGAAAAATTCTCTCCACTTGGGATTTCGTTGACAACGAACAGGATGTTTTCGATGATGATGCGCACGGATCGATGGTGCTTTCTGTAATCGGGGGAAATTCACCAGGCGAATTGATTGGAACCGCTCCGCACGCATCTTTCCACTTGCTCAGGTCGGAAAACGCTCCTGCCGAAGCCATCATCGAAGAGTACAACTGGGCCTCTGCAGCAGAGTATGCCGATAGTGTTGGTGCGCACATGATCAATTCATCTTTAGGATACACTGTATTCGATAATCCGGCTCAAAACCACTCCTACGGTAACCTCGATGGAAACACCACGCCGATTTCCATTGCTGCCGACATTGCAGCATCCAAGGGGATGGTGGTGTGCAACAGTGCCGGAAACGAAGGCAATGGAAGTTGGTTCCACATCAGTGCCCCCGCCGATGCAGATAGCATTTTGGCAGTCGGAGCCGTTGATGCATCGGAAAACATTGTTGGATTCAGTGGCAAGGGCCCCTCGTATGATGGCAGGGTCAAGCCCGATGTGGCAGCACAAGGTTTTGGAACCATTGTTGCCGACCCGTGGAATGGCACAGGAGTATTTGGAGCTAGTGGCACATCCTTCTCTTCTCCCTTGGTGGCAGGCATGGTGGCAACCCTTTGGCAATGCAGTCCGAACTCAAGCAGCCAAGCCATCATCAACGCCATTCGCCAAAGCGGTTCCATATCGAACAATCCCGACTCCTTGCTTGGTTATGGAATACCTGACTTCGTTGTAGCCTGCATGATGTTATCCGGACTGAATCCAGAGCTCGCTGACAATAACGGCAGCTTGTGGATCGATGGAAATCCGTTCCAAGATATCCTAACCTTTTCCTATTTCACTTCCGTGCCAGAGGATGGAACCATCGAATTGCATGATATTTCCGGTCGCTTGGTATGGTCCGATAGAAAATCATTCGTTCCTTTGTCACCGAATAGAACCACCATAGAAACGCTTAGGCTGTCCAAAGGACTTTACGTAGTATCTATCAGTTCCGATTCAGGAAGAAAATCCACTATCGCCATCAAAAACTAAAATCAAATCATACTCAATCCTAACAAATCAAAACCAAATGAAAAAATCTACTTTGAAAAACTTACTAGTTGTTGCTGGTCTGTTTGCGGCCGGCTCCGTAGTTGCCCAGCCTGCTAATGACGATTGCGGAGGAGCCATCAGCATCCAGTCGGCATTCGGACAAGCCATTGGCACCACTACTGTGCTAGGTCCTTATGACAATACTACAGCTACAACCAATGCTACTGACCCTACGATTGGGTATGAGTGTTTCGGAGAGCCCAATGGATCAGGCACTGCGCCCACTTTGGAAAATACCATTTGGTTCTCATTCGTGGGAGACGGTGGTAAATATTTCATCGAGACCGCTGATGGTCCTGGTGTGACCAACTATATCGACGACGGTGATACGCAAATTGCCATTTATACAGGAGCTTGTGGATCCTTGGTGCCTTACGCTTGTAATGAAGATGGACCTAGTTCAGGAGCTGGTGGAAACCCTCCCTACCCTGCTGGACTAACCTTCAACACATCTCCCGGAGTGACTTATTACATGATGATTGACGGATTTAATTTCCAAGGCATCATCTCTAGTGGACAATTCCTGATTGAGGTTACTCAACAACAAACCATTGCTTGTACTGACCCTACGGTATCCATTGGAACAGCAACAGCAAACGCCACATTTGTTTGTCCAAATGACACCGTTCGTTTCGACATTACAGGAGTTGTTACTCCTACCGTTGGTTTGGTTTCAGGACTTGGCTGGGTTATTTCAAACGCCGACTTGTTGGGCACCAATGATCCAATCAACAACCCTGCTTTGATTGCCGGATACTCCGTACAAAACCCTGCTCCTGCTACCAGCTTCCGCAACTATGTGAATAACGGAAGTTTGATTGGATCGGCACAGGTTCCTTATGGTACCTATTACTGGACTCCCGTTATTTTCGGTAACGGAACCGTAGCCGTAAGTCCAGGCACCTTCATGACCCAACTGCAATTGGATCCAAGTTGCACCATCACAGGAGCATCAATACCTGTTATTGTTTACGCTCCAGGTGCTGCTGCATGTGCTACAGGATTGTCTGATATCAGCAGCAATGGCTTCGGCATTTCTCAACTTCGACCTGTTCCTGCCATAGACGAACTCAGCTTTAACCTGGGTTCCAAATCGAATGGAACGGTTGCTATTGAAATTACCGATATCGCCGGAAAATCGATTAAAACCATGACCATGGATGTTACCGCAGGATCAAAAACTGTTTCTATCGACTTGTCCAATATGTCGGCTGGTGTATACAGCTTAAATGCTAGAATGGGACAAGATTTGTCACGCGTTCGTTTTGTTAAGCAATAAAATAACCCCAATTTGATGCAAAAGCCCTTCCTCGGAAGGGCTTTTTTATTGATAGATATCCAACGAATGCAACTTTAAACGGCATTTGGCGGTCTTGTTTACATTGCATACTTTTAACCAAAACACTAAAAACATGAGAAAAACCCTACTTGTAATTACGCTATTATGCATGTCATTGTATTCTAGCGCATCACACCTTATGGGAGGTCAGATTACCGCTCGAAACATCGGCGGATTGACATATGAAGTTACCCTTACACTTTACCGCGACACATTGGGAATCCCAATGTACACCACTGCCAATGTGGAGTATTTTGATTCACTATCTACTTTCCTGATGACAAGAATAGTACCCGTAGGCGCACCTACAGCCATAGGCAATGGAGTTGAAAAGTATGCTTACATTGACACTGTGACATTCCCATATGTTGGAAAATTCCACGCGCAATTCTCAGACTGTTGTAGAAACGCTGCCATTCTGAATATTGGATCTGGGGCAGGAGCTGGCTCTTTATATCTTGACAATATCATTTATGCTGACCCGTCTAATTCGTCACCTGTATTCTTGAATGATCCAATTACAGTTGCCCAAGACAGTGTTCCTTTCAGTTATAACCCTAGCCCATTTGATATTGATGGTGATTCATTGAGTTGGGTTATGGATATACCAATGGACTTTATTTCGGGATCATCTTCAGGCACTCCATTTCCAGTTTACTTCCTTCCTCCAAGTGATACTGCCAATCCATTCAGTTTGAATCCCGTTACAGGTGAAATAACCTTCACTCCAATTGCCATTGGAAACTTCCAGATCTCAGTGAAAGCCATCGAATATCGAAATGGTGTGGCAATAGGATCCATTCGACGGGACATGCAATTAATTGTCATTCCAAGTCCTAACATGCCTATAGTTGTTACTGCGACACCAAACATTTACAGAATAATGCCCAACTCAAATACCACATCCATTGCGACATATGTTAACCCTGGACAGCATTTGCAATTTTTGTTTGATGCATTTAACTACGACAATGGGCCTATTGAAACAACCGTTTCAGGAACTGCATTCCTAGCTCCAACCCCTGCTATTGTATCATCCAACAATCCGTTCGCTTCGTTTGGGTTCTTTACAAATACACATACCATTATCGATTGGTATCCGACACAAGCGGATGTCCGTGCAACACCATACAACATTATATTCAGGGTTGCAGACTTTTATGGTCCATACAAGTTTTACAATGATCACACCTACGCAGTATATGTAACCAATGGAACAACAGGAATAGAAGACCCTTCGGCATCAGTTAATGAAGCCACATTGGTTAAAACTTGTGACATTATCGGTAGAGAAATTCCAAATGAAACCAAAGGCCTTGTAATCCGGATTTATAGCGACGGTTCAGCCAAAAAGGTGTTTGCTTTTGAAGACTAAAACAATTCAACTTAGCCCTATCAAAAACGGCTGCCAATTGGCAGCCGTTTTTGATTAACACAAGACAGTCTTTTCAACTTTTGAATTTCTGCTGAAGGTCGGTGAGTTTCTTTTGCTGAAAAATGCTCCATAGTTTTTCAAAAACCGATTTGGTATCGCGCGAGAAATCCCCACGCATGATCCAATCATAATATGAAGGGTCGGATTGAAAAACATCCATCACAAATTTCCCTTTGTGTTTACCGAAGTTCACGATTTCCCTTCCCTGCTCATCATAAACAAGTCGTCCTGCCAGGTCAACTGTGTTATGCATGTTTGTGAACTTGTGAAGGAAATCCATATCCTTACCCTGCAAATCATTATAGCGCTCTAGTTGGGATTTAAAAACCTCGTAAGTTGCCAAGGTATCGGCATCAGCCGCATGCGCATTAACCAAGTCCTTACCACAGTAGAACTTATATGCAGCAGCAAGGGTTCGAGGCTCCATCTTGTGGAAAATGTTTTGAACATCGACCAACCGTCGTCCAGTGAGTGAAAAGTCGGTTCCTACACGATGAAATTCCTCAACTAAAAAAGGCACATCAAATTTGTTGGAGTTGTATCCTGCTAAATCACATCCATCCAAGAACAAAACAAGCTCCTTGGAGATAGATGCGAAATTCGGTGAATGGGCGACAAGCAAATTAGTTATGCCTGTCAATTGCGAAACGAATTCCGGTATTTGAATTTCTGGATTAACTCTGCTGTGGTAATCAGACCGAGTTCCATCTGGAGAAATTTTGATTACCGATATTTCAATGATACGATCAGCACCGATTGTTACCCCGGTTGTTTCCAAATCAAAAAATGCAAGGGGACGATCGAGCTTGATATTCATTTCATGTGATTATTTAACCTTATCAGATGGATTGGGTTGTAGCTTAAGTTCCTTGCGGATTCCTTTCTCACCCTCATCACCAACCACAATTATCTCCTCCTCTAACCTACCCATTTTAGGAGAGCGAGCTTTCAACTTGTAGGTACCTGGAGATAACAAAACGAATATCTCAGAGGCAGGTCCTGCGGGCTCCATGATTGCAATGATTTCTCCGGTCGACTCTTTAACCACACTACACACCGCATCCTTGGCAGGCATTCCAGCAGCATTCAACACCGAGGCCCTGAAAAGTGTACCGGCGTTTTTAACCAAAGGTTCTTTCATTGAGAAATACCAAATATCCAAGTCCCCTAATCCACCTGGCTTCCAATCGGAAACATAACCGGTTCTTCCATTAGACGAAAGAGTAAAGTACTGGTTATCCAAGGCATTGTTCAAAGGATATCCGATGTTGAATGGCTTTTCCCAAGCAGATGCATCAGATGCCCTTGATGTCATAAATATATCGTAGCCTCCCATACTGGTATGTCCTTGCGAAGCGAAAAACAAGGTTTTGCCATCATGCCAAATCACAGGGTTATCCTCATTGTATTTGGTATTAACGCTGTTGCCAAGATTTACGGGCGAAGACCATTTGCCAGACTCATCCTTTTGAATCATGTAAATGTCCTTACCACCCAATCCACCTTTGATTCCTTCGGCAGCAAAAAACACCCTTTTGCCATCATTGGTCATACATGCTCCTGTTTCTATGGTTTTGGTTTGAAGGGAGGGATCTAGTAAAACCGCTTTAATCCAAGTCTTGCCTTGTTGTTCTGAAACAAAAATATCGCCGGCGTTAGCCATATCATGTTTGTGTACAAAGAGTTTGTCACCATTGGTATTCATTCCGGTTGAAACATCAAAAAACTCCGAATTGATGGAGATGCCGGCATTCTTTGCTTTGGTCCAACCGCTATCGGTTTTAGACGACCAGTATACATCGGGATAAACCTCTCCGAATTCATCAGCTAACCCACCCATGTTACCCTTTCTGCCAGAGGTAAAGAAGACAACCGTATCAACTGCCATGGAAACACATGCGTAATCAGGACCGGTGGAATTCAAACTCTTCCCTGGATTTGTAAATGTGACATCCAAAGGCTTAAGGGAGTAGTCCCTGGCATTGAAGCAATATTCTTGATGCATTTCAAAATTGAGCTTAGCATCCATCTTGCCCTTGTTGACCTCTTTGAATTTGTCAAATGCATCGATGGCCTCATCATAAAGTCCTGCACCAAGAAGGGCCTTACCCAAATAATAATAGGTTTCCTTGGGGGCTTCCTTTTTATCTGCCACCTTGGTTAGGTATTGAATCGCTTCAGACTTATCTACATTGGTGTTAACAATACAAACTCCGTATCGATACAAATACTCCACATTCTCCGAATCGTAATTTACGAGCAACTTATATTGTTCGCGAGCACCATTCCAATTGGGAATTTTAAACATATCTGCAGCCACCTTGGAAGTTTCGGATGCTTGTTCCTTGGTTAGCTTAGGAACCGTTCCTTTACGGTTGGTTTGGGAATACGCATCCAATGATACCATTGAACAAATAAGAATTACAAAACCCAGATGGAGTTTGAGTGCAGTTGCCATTTTCATCATAGATAAAATTTTCAGATTTCCCTGTTAATGTCAAATTGTTCGAGGTAATCAGCCACACGACGAACAAAACTTCCGCCTAAAGCACCGTCGATGACCCTGTGATCGTAAGAGTGAGATAAGAACATCATGTGTCTGATACCAATCGTATCGCCATAGGGAGTTTCAATAACAGCCGGTTTTTTTCGGATGGCTCCAACTGCCATGATGGCCACTTGCGGCTGAGGAATGATGGGAGTACCCATTACATTACCAAAGCTTCCTACATTGGTTAGTGTGTAGGTACCACCCTGAATCTCCTCTGGTGCCAATTTTCCGGCTCTAGCCCTATTTGCCAAGTCGTTTACAGACTTGGTTAATCCCAGCAAATTCATGCGATCTGCATTTTTTATTACCGGCACAATAAGGTTGCCGGAGGGAAGAGCCGCAGCCATTCCGATGTTGATATTCTTTTTTACAATGATATTCGTACCATCGACCGATACATTGATCATAGGAAAATCTCTGATGGCGCGGGCGATGGCCTCGATGAAAATTGGTGTAAAGGTGATTTTCTCGTTTTCTCTTTTCTCAAATGAATTTTTAATCTTGTTTCTCCACATTACGAGGTTCGTCACATCGGCCTCAACATACGAAGTCACATGGGGAGATGTACGCTTAGACATCACCATGTGCTCGGCGATAATCTTGCGCATACGATCCATTTCGATGATTTCGACATCACCGTTTAAAGAAACCCCGATACCAGTAGCAGTATTAGTAGCAGTTGTAGCAGCTGCAGGAGCAACTGATGGGGCTTGAGCAACTACAGGAGCAGGTACAGAGGCAATAGGTTGAATTCCCGTTTTGCGTCGCTCCAAAAATATCATTACATCTTTTTTAGTCACCCTACCTTCGGCGCCTGTACCAGTAATGGAATCGAGCTCGGTCTGACTTATTTTCTCCTCTTTGGCGATGGTTCTCACCAAAGGAGAGTAAAACCTGTTTTCGGAATTCGAAATAGTTGAGGAGGATATAGAATCTGATGCATGAACAAACGGAACAGGTGTTGAAGCCAGAGCTGGCGCCGAAGCCTCAGCGGGCTGTGGCTTTGTATCGTTAATTGCCGGAGTAGATACCTGAGAAGCGGCGCCGGTTTCTATCGTGGCGATAACACTGCCTACTTGAACAACATCTCCTTCTTTGAATAGGATTTTGGTGATAGTGCCAGCTACTGACGATGGAACCTCCGAATCAACTTTATCGGTGGCAATCTCCAAAACGGATTCATCCGCCTCAACCTTGTCGCCTTCTTTCTTCAACCATTTGATAATGGTAGCTTCGGCGACACTCTCACCCATTTTGGGCATTTTCATTTCCACCTGTGACATAGCTTTCTTGTTTTCAGTGATTTACAGAGCAAATGAGAATTCAGTTGCTCGATAGCAAAAATAGGAAAAAGAGGGCTCCAATAGATGCTTTGAGGAAGCCTAACTTAATCGATTTTAACTGTTGTTTATCAGCCTTTTGCGTCGGCCAAAAACTTAGCCAATCCAATGTCGGTTAAAGGATGCTTCAAGAGATCTGTAATAGCAGACAAGGGACAGGTGGCCACATCTGCACCAGCCTCAGCGCAGCGAATGATGTGCATTGCATGACGAATTGAGGCAGCCAAAACTTGAGTCTTGTAACCATAGTTGTCGTATATGTGCACAATCTGTTCAATCAATTGTACGCCATCATAACTCACATCGTCGAGTCGGCCGATAAAAGGAGACACATAAGTGGCACCAGCTTTTGCCGCCAAAAGTGCTTGGCCTGGCGAGAACACCAATGTGCAGTTTGTCTTGATCCCTTTGGAGGAAAAATACCTCAAAGCCTTCACGCCGTCCTTTATCATCGGTATTTTGACTACGATTTGAGGATGCAAAGAGGCTAATGCTTCACCTTCCCGAATCATCCCATCCAAATCGGTTGAAATCACCTCCGCACTGATATCCCCTCCGGGAACTAGGTTACAAATGTCGACATAGTGTTTTTTAACAGCATCGTCGCCCCGAATACCTTCTTTGGCCATAAGGGATGGATTGGTTGTAACTCCATCAAGAACCCCAAGCTCTTGGGCTTCCTTGATTTGGGAAAGGTTGGCAGTGTCAATGAAGAATTTCATGTGGATTGGGGTTAGGTTTCAAAATTATAAAAATCCCCCTTCAAATCCGTCTCCTACATATCAACACCATGCTAAGAAGTCATAAATACTCGCCGTCCCAGTTAAAACGACAATCCAAATTGATGGCTTGTTCCAATTTTTCCAAAAATTCGGTACGCGGAATCTCAATGGCGCCGTACCTTTCTACATTCTCATTGATGTATTGGGTATCCAAAAGCCTAAAGCCGTTTTTGACAAGTATCTGCACCAAATAATGAAATGCCACTTTAGAGGCATTGGACTCCAATGAGAACATCGACTCGCCGAAAAAGACACCACCGATACACATTCCGTACAAGCCACCAACCAATTTTCCTTGCTTAAAAGCTTCCACCGAATGGGCAAAGCCCAATTTATGCGCTTCGGTGTAAACCTGAATCATCTCCTCCGATATCCAAACCCCATCTGATGGATGTCGAGGTTTAGCACATTGTCGCATCACCTCATCGAATGATGTATCGATACGAATCTCGAATTCCTTCCGATTGAGCACCGGTTTCAACGATTTGGATGGCTTGTAATTCTCAAAAGGTATGATGGCTCGAGGATCTGGGTAATGCCATTGAATACCGTACGACTTAGACCACATAGGGAAGTAGCCAAGAGAATAAGTCGAAACCAGCTTAAGACCTATTTGCTCTAGATGAGAATCATCTCCATTGGTAACGGCCATTCAATGAATTTAAATTATTGCCGGAATTGGGAAACCTAAGTTCAATAATTGGGAAAAGATATAAATGATGACAAACAATGGATAATCGAGTAATTTTTTATATAGAATAAACCAATATACTTGACTTCATAAATAAATCGATTTCATCTTAATATTTGCGAGTCCATCCATCTAAGTCGATCAATTAGAAATTTTTTTAATCGCTGAATTTCTTCATCATAGTTTCTTGGCAATTTTGCATAAGGCCAAAAATTATCTCTAGGCCATTTGTATTTGCTACGATGATTCTTTTCATGTATTGAAACCATACTAACCAAACTATCCACCTTGTTCAATACGGCAGAATCAGATAAATGATTCCTTCTCAATGTTGCGTATCTTTTATTAAAAAACGCAGTAAAATCCTTATGCTTGAAAAGATTCGTCCAAAAATCGTCTACATCTTCACCGCTAGAAAAAATCCATCCTGCTATATCAGAACCTCGTCTATCGTTAGTGACTGCACATGATAAATTAAAATCCCAAATTGGACCAGCATATATTTTGGAATCAGATGATTCACACCGCATGTGAAAAAAAGTACTAAGGCGATATGCATCAACATTTTTCATTAACTCTTGTAGAATAATGAAATCGCTAAATGAAAGAAAATCCAATTTATCAACCAATAGACAACCTGTATCCTTAGCACACATCTCCATGTTCTCAAGTAGAGAAGCAACCTTTTCGTAATATCCGGAATTCCTTAACTCGGTTCTTGGTGGACCATGAACTATAGCCCACCCTAAAGAATGAGACACGACCGAATCCTTAGTATCTACATTCCCAATCTCAGCCAAAAAAGGTAGGCAAGGCTGATTATATCCAGGGTTAATCTGTCTAGTGAAATCCAATTTCAAAGATTTATGGTCGATTTTCTCCATAAGGTAGAATAGACCCATGTAATTGCCATTGATGATTACCTCGACAGGATAAGATCTGGAAGAATAATGCCCAAAGGATCTGGATAAGTCATATGCAAGCACATTCCTTATTAATGATAAATCCAAATAAGGTGCGTAAAGAATCCAATTCGTAGATGGCAAAGAGTTCTCGATAATAGCTGAAAAATCGACATTATTCCTAAACTTGAGTGAATAAGAAACCTGGCTGAAATCAATTGATGTACTGCCTCTGGCTTCAATTCCCATGTCAAATTCCTCTACCTGGTTATTTTTCCGAATCCATTTCAAGGTAGATTCAATCTTGGGTTCGTCAGGAACCAAGGGACCGTTCACATTGATGATGAATCGATCGCCAGCAAAACGCAATGAATCGGCAGTTTTAAACTGAGCCGAGTAGTTAATGGTTTCAAAATTCAAAGCCTGGGAATACCCTTCAAGACGAAATTTTGCTATCTCGCTTCGTTTAACTTGATCAGCGGAACTGAATTTGATCTCGATTGAATTTGAGCCTTTATTTAATAACTTAAAGAATATATCCTTAGAAATAATGGGGGAGAAAGCGTTATAGCCCGAAATCGGCGAAAAGGTGGAATCATTCTCGCCCAATGTCGGCTCTGGCTTATAAAAAGGGGCCAAATCCCTACCGTTGATAACAATATCGAATGCCTTCACACCTTTCGCAATAAAACGAAACTCGACAAAAAAACCAGGGTCTGAAATACTGAAATCCGTTTTTGCTGATATGATATTTCCATTCGAATCCTCTACCAAATCCCAATCAGACATAGAGGGTGTGAGTCGCCTCCATCCTGGTCCAAAAAAAAGCCATGCTACAAACAATGCTGAAAGCACCAATCCGATGAATACAACCCTTAAAATCCACTTAAATTTGAAACCAAACACAACCTTCATTAATCACCAAATTAATTTTCAGAAAACAGCAATTTTCCTTCCTTATCATATATTCCGATTGGTCTTTTAAGCTTGTTTTTCGATTTGAATAAAGGCCCTACAATATCCTTTTTATCAAATCCACTACGCTTACCAAAACAAACCTTAACCTTTCCACCGTTCATAATCATAGTTTTCGTGGGAAATGAAAATAACTTTTCGTCGTTATAAGCAAGATAGCAACCACCAAGGTCAATCGGGAAAAGAGAATTGATATGGATAGTGAATATCGAATCAGTAATTGAGCAATAAAATATTTTCCTTAGATCATAAAACAAAGAATCCTTGTCTGATGAAACGGGATAATATGGTGTGTGAGCAAGATCAAAAATTTGACTATTACACAAATTACCAAAATAATTTCTTCGCTCTGAGGTGCCTTCTGTCAATTTGGAATTTCCATCAATTTGAAAATACTTCTGTCCTTCGTTAATTTTAAAAATATTCCCTAGAGCCATAACACTCCCCCCCATTTCATATCCATCATCCTTTGTTTTTGCGGAAATACAAATGCCATTGTTAACAAAGACATTGGAAAAAAGCTCCAAAGTGGATGAATCCTTGACCTCACAACCGATTCGATTCGAATAAATCATATTGCCGATAACTGAAATGCTTTGAGATTTTCCGGTCTTGTCTACGCCGACGGAAATAGACTTGTCAAAACAATTTGTTATCAAATTACCTATTATTTTTACATTCCTGCAATTATTCAAATCAATGGCATCATCGCCGGAATTCTCAACCCAATTTCCTTTTACAATACCGGAATCGGCCGAAATAAGCTCAATAGCATCAGGAACTTTTATGAAGATTGAATTCTTAACTTCCGAAAAACCTTTGTGCAAGTTTATACCCTCGCCTGTCTGATTGCCCATAAATCGACACGAGTCCATGGATATAATGCTATTATTGCTCCAAACCAGGGATGGCCTTCCCTCAAATCTATTCAAATCTGAAAGGAAGTTGTAAAAAACAATGTTTTTCATCGAGACTTTACATGAATGCATAACAAGTCTACCGTTCGAAAAATCAATATGGCTTATAATTTGGTGGTTGGAATCGCCCATGAGTTCTAATACACCCCAATTTGATGAACTCGCCGATCTTAAAAAAATCCTTTCACTTGTCTTGCCTTGAGCAAGCAGTTTTCCATAAATCCTAATATTCACATTCGGATTTAAATATATCCTTGCACCCGGTTCAATAATCATATTTTGATTTTCATTCACAACAAAATCCCGCTCTAATAAATACGGAGATCCTTGTTTTGAAAACCGTAATTCATTTCCTTCAGAAGGGGGGCGACTAGGCTTGGTCTCGATAGTAAAATAATAGTGTCTACCATAACCTGTGAGATATTTTTCCCCTTTTCTGGCCAAAACTTTATAAAACCATTTACCAGAATCCAAGGGCTTAGGCAGACTGAACAAACTGTCAGCTCCAACCTTATATACTTTGGTTTTTTCATCTGGAAAATCAAATATGCGGCTGACTCGAACTTCATATTCAATTCCGTTTTTTTTATCATCGGGAATCCTAGTCCAATAAATTGTCGGATAATACATCGGCTCCCGCGTTAAATCAACAACAGAAAATGGCTGCAACTCGCCTTTTATATCATTCATACATTTCTTGAATGCTTTTCCGATATAATCAACTTCATTATCGACAGCCTTAGACCAATCTTCGACATCATTAATCTGGTCAGTTGTATCCATCGCCACATATGGCTTAAGCACGGACTTCAGCCTAACAGCATATTCCTCAAAGTCAAAGTCTCCAATCCTTTCATCAATTCTGACTAACTCCTTCTCAATGTCCAACATAAAATCCGGACTCATCAGCAGTTTTGATATCAATCCGTTGTCAGGCACCGCCCCGTTATTCACCTCATAAAGCAGCTTCCAATCATAGGATGAGACAGTTTTATCCAAGTCCCATGGAAAAATACGCCACTTTCCATCACCATAGCCATCCCTGTACATGTAATAATTATGATAATAGGTACTTCCATTACGAATGAAAAAGTTCAATGCAACATGACCAACCAAGTCTTGATAATCGAAGTGTGCCTTGACATATTTAAACATACCCTCAGGGCTACAGGTATCAATATCTTGAATCAAGTTAAACAAGTCATCCCATGAATCGCTACGATTTGTCTTTTTTTCCCAATGAAAAGCTAAGCTATCAAATCGCGTCAAACTAGCTCCATCCTTAGCCGCTTTATACATATTAGCATCTGTGCTCAACCCTCTTTTCTTAAGGAAATCCTTATCCATATTCTCAACTCTCAAGAAAAGCCCGTAAAAATCACCGTTCAAATAAACCGGGGCATAAGAAGTCTCAAAGCAAACCAAATTCATTAATTCAAACAATTTACTCGACAAGTGTTGCCGAACATATGTTTTATCCAGGTATTCAGCATTAAGATTGACCACCTCACTCTCCTTTTTATCTCCACCTAACTCCAATTTCAACTTTATTGACTTCTTTGAAAAACCTCTAGAGCTATCACCTCGAACTCGCATCTTGGCTTTATACGACTTACCGCCCCTTTCAACCGTCGCATCAATGTACCTATTGGAATAAGGATCCTGCATCAAACCATTCAAACTGTCGATATGGCATGTAATGCGATATTCAGCTATCTCAATCGATTTAATTTCCTTTTTTTTACCGCAAGATGAAAACAGCAATATGAAACAGGCTAAAAACCAAAGTGTAATTCGAAATACGGAAGCGGATCTACTATTAGCACAGCACATCATAATCATTTAACTAATTAATAAACTTTTATATCGCTAAGATACAAATTAAACACACCTATTCGGGTTACCGCACCCACGAAATCTCAATTTCAGTACCTCGGATCCGGCATCATCTCTAACCGTGCCAATTTCTGCACCTCTAAGCTAGGAAAACCGAACTCCTCCACTACCCTACCCAAAATCAAGTAAACTCCCTTCCCCTTGAATGGATACGATTCCAGACTCGAAGGAAAGTGAACCGTATCGAAAAAATCACCTTGGTCGTCAAGGAATGTTCCAAAGTGCATCAACTCACGCCGTACGGTAGTCACATATTTTATGGTTACCAAATTCCCTACCATGCGCACAGTCTGACCGATATGATGAACCAAATCGCGGGCACGAACCTCGCCACGGAAATCGGTTTTCAGCATGTCGAAAGATGACATCGTTACAGTAAATCCAAGCAACTCCATCTCATCGAAAGCGTCTTCGATCTTCTGATGCACCAATGCCGGTAATTCAAAATGCTTCACTGGGGTGGCGAACAACTGTTGTGATACAGGAGCCGGCATCTCACGACCCAAAAGCATGTGCGCATCCCAAAGCAACTGCTTCTTATCAATTACGGTAAAACGGAAAGCATCCAATCGAATCAGAATGACCAGCTGTTCCAAAGGGATATTGGTACGCGAAACAAAATCCTCCAAGCCTGCATAATCTCCGTTATTGATCCGCTCGTCGACCAACGAACAAACGGTATTCGATTCCAGGTTTTGAACGAGGTTGAAACCTAGATACACATCCTTGTCGTATAACACCGTATCCCGTTCGCTCTTGTTTACGCAGGGCAAATGAATCGCCGATCCGCATTTTCGGGCTTCGTTCACATACACCCAGGTGTTGTAAAAGCCTCCAAAATTATTGATGACCGCTACATGGAACTCATGCGGGAAATAAGTTTTCAGATACAGGCTCTGGTAGCTCTCCACCGCATAAGAGGCTGAGTGAGCCTTGGAAAATGAATATCCCGCAAAGGATTCGATTTGCCGCCAAACCTCCTTTGTCAAATCATCAGGATATCCTTTGGCTCGACAATTCTCAAAAAAGCGATCCACGATCAATTCCATCTCCCGCTTGCTGCGTGTCTTACCACTCATGGCGCGTCGCAACACATCGGCATCAGCCAGGTCCAAACCGGCGAAATGATGACACACCTTGATCACATCCTCCTGGTAAACCATCACGCCATAGGTCTCGCTCAACTGCTCGCGCATCACGGGGTGCAAATACTTGAATCCATCGGGATGATGAAACCGATGAATGTATTCGCGCATCATGCCACTCTTGGCCACACCGGGACGAATGATGCTGCTGGCGGCAACCAAGGTAACATAGTCGGAACAGCGTAGCTTCTTAAGCAAGCCGCGCATGGCAGGACTCTCAATGTAAAAACAACCGATGGTATCACCGGAACGCAGTTGTTCCCGGACCATTTCATCCCGTTTGAACATGGCTACATCGTGCACATCGACCTTGATACGCCGGTTGCGCATGACCAGGTCGGCGGCATCCTTGATATGACCAATCCCTCGCTGACTAAGTATATCCAACTTCTCGAAACCGATGGCTTCGGCGACATACATGTCCCATTGGGTGGTGGGGAATCCTTTCGGAGGAAAATCGAGTGCCGTGTAACAGGTGATGGGCTCTTCGGAAACCAACACCCCACCAGCATGAATGGTCCGGAGGTTGGGGTACTCCGACATCATCTTTCCATAATGGAAGATTTGTTTGGTGACGCTATCGAATTCCGTGATGCTCTTGCGAGACTCCACCAATGCATCCATCTCTTCTTTTGGAAGTCCATATACCTTCCCCAACTCACGGATGATGGATTTTCCCTTGAAGGTAGACATGGCTCCGAGTAATGCGGTATGCTTGCGGCCATACCGTTTGAAAATATACTCCAACACCTCGTCGCGTTCCTTCCACGAATAATCGATGTCGAAATCGGGAGGGGACTTCCGTTTAGGATTCAGAAACCGCTCGAAATAGAGATCCAGTTCAATAGGATCAACATCTGTAATACGCAGGCAGTAAGCAACGATGCTATTGGCTCCACTGCCACGACCCACATGGTAAAATCCGCGCGACATGCTATAACGAATGATGTCCCAAGTGATGAGGAAATAGGATGAGAATCCGAGTTTATCGATGATTTCCAACTCATGTCGGATGCGACGAATGGCCTCCTTATGGTTTTTTCCATAACGGTACGACAGACCATCCCAAGCGAGCTTTTCGAGCAACAATTTGTCATCGTAAGCACTTCCGGTGAAGGTCTTCCGGTTCTTAATCGATTTGAAATCGAACGAAAAGGAACAATCCGACAAAAGGTTTTTCGTGTTACGGATCACTTGTGGGATGGATGCGTAACAATTCTCCAGTTCGCTTGCGCGGATGAATTTCTCGGAAGCATGAGCGAGCATTTCGGGCTCGAGCTGCGAAAGCAGTATGTTGTTATCGATGGATCGAAGATGACGATGTAAATCATATCCCTGATCATCCACAAAAGTCACTGGCTGCAGCATCACACCATTTTCAATGAGGTAATCGCATTTGGAGGATGATCGCAACTTATTTACTTCGCGGGTGGCGATACCTGCATACTCATTGTCGTGCAACTTACCTGCCGGGAACCGATGCAGCGGATAGATCACATAACACTGCAGAAATCGAGGGGCTCGGTCTGGATACGGTTCGCCCGAGGCATTGTGATCGGTGATGTATTCGTTGATTTCTCGAAACCCTTCATTGTTGCGGGCAACCAACACATAAAGCATTTCGTTGGCATTTCTGATTTCGGCACCTACTACAGGCTTCAATCCTACTTTACCACAAGACTCGGTAAAATCGGGAACACCCGAAGTGTTATTGATATCGGCCAACACCACCGTCTCATATCCTGCATCCAATGCAAGCGTAGCCAGTTCCTCAACAGGAATGGTGCCGTAGCGGAGAGAGAGGTTGGATTTGAGAAAAGGCATGGTAACTAGTCATTGGTCATTGGTCATTAGGGGAATTTAGTTAGTTAATGAGGGAAAGAACCTAGTTAATGTTTGAAATGAGTATAAATACCATTTTTATATTGGCGGAAAAATTATAAGAACAAATACCGCATGGGCAAATCACTTTTAGAAAACCTGTAAGTCTATAAAATAGCAAATGAAATGGGAGATAATGTTTGGAATCTAGTCGAAGGATGGGGCTGGTTTGCAAAGGAGACCTTGGGTAGGCAGATTGTAAGAAGTGCTGATTCGATTTCATTTAACATTTGCGAAGGATATGGCCGATATTATTATAAGGAAAAGAAACTTTTTTACTATTATGCTAGAGGATCATTGTATGAAATGCAAGAGGGACTTAGAAAGGCTCTGAATAAACCATTAACCTTCGCCGCCTTGAACCCCATCCTAAACACTCCAATGACTAATGACCATTTTTTGCTACTTCCCTACTGCCCGCACCACTGCATCTTCGCCGAAGCGGTTTTTGAGTCGATCGATGGTTTGGTATAGGTTGACCATCTGTGTGGTGTCTTCGAACAGGTTGATTTGCGGATGGCCTTGAACGAGGTGACTCAAGCGAACGCCAACCAATCGGATCATCATGCGTCGCTCGTATAGTTTCTTGAATAATTCGCGGGCACGGGCGATGAGGACATGGTCGGAGGCGGTATAGGGAATACGCATTTGGGTAGTGTGGGTGTCGAAGTTTGCATATCGGATTTTGACAGTGATACAAGAGGTGAGTTTTTGTTGTTTGCGCATCGTATAACAAAGCTCCTCTACCATGGTAACCAACAACTCGTTGACCATGACAATATCGGAGGTGTCTTTCTCAAAGGTGCGTTCGGTACTGATTGATTTCCGTTCATGATAGGGAACAACAGGCGCGTTATCGATACCATTGGCTTTCTCCCAGATGCTGCGTCCGTTTTCACCAAGTACGCGCACCATCATCTCCACAGGCATCCTACTGAGGGTTTCAATAATGGCTACACCCATGTTGCGCAACAACTGATAGGATTTTTGTCCGAGCATGGGAATCTTGTTAATCGATAATGGATTCAGAAACGGACGAACACGCTCCTGCTCTATCTGCAATTGTCCGGAGGGCTTGGCCTCGTTAGTAGCGATTTTGGAAACGGTTTTATTGGGAGACAGTCCCAGCGACATAGGCAATCCCGTTTCACGGATGATGCGCTCACGCAGTTCGGTGGTCCATTTCAAGGTGCCATGAAACCGATCCATGCCTGTAACATCTATATAATGCTCATCGATGCTTGCCTTCTCGTAAAGCGGTGCGGCATCATCGATGATATCAGTAACCATGTTGGAGTACTGGCTATATACTTCCATATCCCCTCGAACGATGATGGCATCAGGGCAAAGCATGCGAGCCATCTTCATGGGCATGGCCGAGCTGACTCCATACTTACGGGCCTCATAACTACAGCTAGCTACAACGCCGCGGTCGCTGTTACCACCGATAAGTATAGGCTTACCCACAAGTGATGAATTCCTCAGTCGCTCCACAGACACGAAGAAGGAATCAAGATCGAGGTGGATGATTTGACGAGACATTACGATTTATTATTTATCGGTGACTAGCAGCCTTTTTTGATATTATAACAATCATTTTTTTGACTACATTATAATCATTAAAAACGAATTGCGCAGCATTTTCAGAACGGAAAAATCCAATCATCAGAAAGCCAGCGAGAAAAAGATAGCGGATCTGAAGTGAAACAAAAGAATAGTCATAAGTCGTTTACTTCAACAAAAGTGGGCGTATTCCGCTTAACCTCTCAATAGTCAAAGACTTACTAAGGCGAGGAATTTTAAAAAACTGAAAATCAGTTTTGTTTAATGTTTTTTGCCCACATGTTAAACAAATAAGGTGGAGCCGATGTTGATGAATTTGAAAACAAAAATCATTAACCACTAACCCCTAAAATCAAAAAATGAAAAATCTAGGAAAAATTTTCGCGTTCAGTGCAGTATTGGGAATGTCGATGTTCATGGTAAGTTGCAGCAAGGAAGATGCTACAACAACGCCAGCTCCAGCGGCACAGTCAAGTGAAATGAAAAATGGCAATGGTGCACCTGCTCCAGGAACAGAGCCAATTGCAGCCATTGCAATCAATGCTGGATTCTCAGAACTAGTTTCGGCTCTTTCTTATGTAGATGGTGAATTGAATACCGGACTTGTTGATTTGTTCTTGAATGGAACAGATCAATATACTGTATTTGCTCCTACCAATGCGGCATTCCAAAACCTGTATACGGCTTTGGGAATTACCCAAATTTCTGACTTGCCAGCTGAGTTGGTTCGTGATGTACTGTTGTACCATGTAGTTGAGGGTCGTCGTGCAGCAAACAGCGTGGTTCCAAACAACGGCACCAGAAACATCTCTACCTTGTTGGGTGTGAACTTCACTGTGAACACACAAGGTCAAATTACTGCAATAGGTAATACCGCAAACATCACCTCTGCTAACATTTCGGCTTCCAATGGAATCATCCATGTAATCGACGCCGTAATTCTGCCTATCAACTAAAATCAAAAATCAATTATTAAAAGAGGCAATCCGAAGGGGTTGCCTCTTTTTTTTATAACTGAATCTTAAACCCTTACGATAAAATAAATTAATTTGATATTTTTACAATCATTTTGAAGATACAATTACAATCATTACATTTGAGCCGAAATCAAAACTGTATATCCAAATGTATTTCCCAAGCAACATCAAATTACTCCGTAAAAGAAGAAACCGTACGCAGGATGTGGTATCAGGAGAACTAGGCTTCAGCCGTTCGACTCTGAATAGTTACGAAAATGGTATCGTAGTGAATCCAACCATTGACGCTTTGATAGGCTTCTCAAAGTACTTCAAGGTTTCCATAGACACATTGGTCAAGGTGGATCTGACTTCGCTATCGGAAAGTCAGCTGTCGGAATTAGAACGAGGCTATGATGTATATGTAACAGGGGCCAAACTTCGGATTCTGACCACCACGGTGAATGCCGATAACGAAGAAAACATCGAAGTAGTTCCGTTGAAGGCCAAAGCAGGATACACAGCAGGATACAATGATCCCGAATACATCAATAAATTACCAGTATTCCAATTGCCTTTTCTTTCCCGTGAAAGAAAGTACCGCGCATTCCAAATTGATGGAGACTCCATGCTGCCTATACCACACGGATCCTGGATCATCGCCGAGTTCGTGCATGATTGGCGGGATGTTAAAGATGGTGATGCCTATATCGTGGTAACCAGGGAAGACGGACTTGTCTTCAAAGTCGTATACAATCAGCTTCGAAAACACAAGAACTTCCTACTAAGATCTTTGAACTCCGCTTATGAGCCATACGAGGTACCCGTAAACGAAGTTGTGGAAATGTGGAAGTTCATCAACTACATCAGCAGCGATTTGCCAGGTCCGGAATCGACCCAGGACCAATTGAGCAAATTGGTGATGCAACTACAAAGCGATATTTCACAAATCAAGGCAAGTGCGGGAGGCAAAAAGAAACTGACTCCCTGATTTAATCAAATCAAAAGGAGAATAAGGATCACTCAATCGATGGTTGCGGTAATACCCCTATCGAGTAGTGCTTCACACATTGGTCTTAATTCATCAAACTCACCCTCTTTAACCGAACATTTGCCTTTGTAGTGTATAATGATGGAGCATTGCTCTGCTTGCAATCGGCTGTGACGACAGACCTTCATTAGGGATTCAATGACAAAATCAAAAGTATTAACATCATCATTGTGCACAACAAGATGATGTGACGGAGCCTCGTCAACATCGGTTAGGATTTCAAATTCCTCTTCGGGCCGATTTGAGCTAAGAAGTATCCGACTAAAGGTCATATTTCAAAATTATTGAAAACGGCTATTGGAATCAAGCTTGAAATATCAACTAACTATCGCTGTTTGGGTTTCAAAACCTTGGATTCTGTTCCATTCAAAAGCCGCTCAATGTTTTTTTGATGCGTTACAAAAACCAGTACACAAACGGCCATTGCAAAAATATTGACGGAGGGAATAGTCTCACCAAAAACAAGCATCATTACGAAAGGATATGCCAACGCTGCCGACAAGGAGCCAAGTGAAACATAACCCGTGATAATAAAAACCGCCAAAAAAACACTGGTG